>JASIJX010000566.1 GCA_030049955.1 Acidobacteriaceae bacterium | reverse complement strand
GGGGCATTTCACCATCGCCGACGTGCTCGACCATCTCAATCGCAAGCTGGTTCGCCGGCATCCGCACGTGTTTGGCGAAGAAGCCGCGCGCGCGGCAGGAAATTATGCCGATGTAAACGCGTCGGTGGAGGGCTCATCTGCCGCTGTGCTCCGCAATTGGGAGGAAATCAAGCGTGCCGAAAAACGGGCCAAAGCTCAACCGGCGGAGCATGCATCTTCGCGGCTTGACAGCGTTCATCGTGCACTGCCGGCTCTTGCCGAAGCGGCAAAGCTGGGCGCGAAGGCTAACAAGTCCGGCTTCGACTGGCCGCACTGGCGCGACCTGTTGCCGAAGATCGCCGAGGAGACGCGCGAGCTTGAAGCAGAGGCCGCAACCGGAACGGCAGCACAGAATCCCGCCGTGGAAGCCGAACTCGGCGACCTGCTGTTCACTGTGGTCAACCTCGGCCGTCATCTCGGAGCGGACGCAGAGATGGCGCTGCGCGGCACCAACCTGCGCTTCCGCGAGCGCTTTCGATGGATGGAGGAAAATGCTTCGCGTCCGCTCGAAGAGCTTTCCGCCGAAGAGCTCGAATTTCTGTGGGCGGATGCCAAGAAATCGCTCAGTATAAAGGCTCATAATCCTCATGACCGGGCAAGCAACGCCTAGATAATCATGATCAAGATTCGCAGTTGTGAAGGCATGGATGAGTTCGAGGCCTGCGTCCAGCTCCAGTACGAGATCTGGCGCTACGACGAGACCGAGGCGATTCCGCGCAAAACATTTCTGCTGGCGACCAAAATCGGCGGCCAGGTAATCGGCGCATTCGACAGTGCAATCCACGGCGACGCACCAAGGCTCGTCGGTTTCGCCATGTCTTTGCCTGGAATCAAGACTTGTGGCGGCAGCGTCGCGCCCTATCTTCATTCCCACATGCTGGCCGTGCGTGACGGGTTCCAGAACCGCGGTATCGGGGCGCAACTCAAGCGGGAGCAACGCCGTGAGGCGCTGGCGCGCGGTATCCGGCATATGGAGTGGACTTTCGATCCGCTTGAAATTAAAAACGCTTTTTTAAATATCCACAGGCTGGGCGCCATCGTCCGCAGCTATTGGGAGAATTTCTATGGTGTATCCTCTTCTCGACTGCAAGGTGGATTGCCGACCGATCGGTTGGTTGCAGAATGGGTCCTCGATTCTCCCCGGGTCGAGGCGCATCTTGCGGGAAAGCCAGCCAAAGAGGAACGAACCGTGGAGCGCATCGAAGTTCCGGCTGCCGTGGGACAATGGAAGAAGAATGCCGGCGAGCGGGATCGCGCGCTTGCCCTGCAGCAGCAGAACCGCGAACGATTCGTCCACGCATTCGCGCGCGGTCTGGCAGTAATTGGTTTTATACGAGACGCGGAAGGAAACGGGATTTTCGAACTGGGTTCGGTTACCAAAGCAGATTTTGCTCCAACCTCCGAGGCGTCATAATCCATGAGAATCGATGCAATCATTCTGCGCGAAGTACGCATGCCGCTGGTGCGCCCGTTTGAGACCAGCTTTGGAATCACGCGCGATCGCCGCATCCTGCTGGTTGAGATTCACTCCGAAGGCTTGACCGGCTGGGGCGAATGCACGGCGGGCGAGCACCCGTATTTTTCATCGGAATCGACAGACACCGCCTGGCAGGTCATCATCAGCGAACTCGCGCCCATGCTGGCTGCCACGACCCCCGAGCATGGCGGCGACTGCCCGCGGATCTTCAAGCAGGTGCGCGGCAACCGCATGGCCAAGGCGGCGCTCGAAAACGCAATCTGGGATCTCGAGGCACAGCGCGAGGGGGTGTCGCTCTCGCAACTGCTAGGCGGCGTTCGCGAAACCATTCCCTGCGGCGTTTCGCTCGGTATCCAGCCCTCCGTCGAAGAGTTGCTGGACGTTATCGAGCGAGAGCTTGCCGCAGGCTACCAGCGCATCAAGCTCAAATGCAAGCCGGACTGGGATGTCGAAGTCTTCGAGCAGGTGCGCAACCGCTGGCCTGGAATCATGCTGAGCTGCGACGCCAACTCCGCCTATAGGCTGCGCGATGCCGATCACATTGTCGCCTTCGACGCCTTTGACCTGCTGATGATCGAGCAGCCGCTCTGGCACGATGACTTCTTCTATCACTCCATCCTGCAAAAGCGGCTGGAAACACCCATCTGTCTCGACGAATCGATCCGCAACCGGCGCGACGCGCTGGCCGCCATCGAGATGGAGTCCTGCAAGATCATCAACATCAAGCTGGGCCGCGTGGGAGGCTTCTCCGAGGCCATCGCCGTTCATAATGCTGCGCTCGAACGCGGCGTTCCCGTCTGGTGCGGCGGCATGCTCGAGTCCGGCATCGGCCGCGCGCATAACATCGCGCTTTCCACGCTCGAGAACTTCTCTTTGCCCGGCGACGTCTCGGCGTCGGCGCGCTACTGGGTCGAAGACATCATCGAGCCGGAGGTGTCGGTTTCTTCCGCCGGCGAAATCTCCATCCCCGACACACCCGGCCGCGGCTACGAAGTCCGCAATGACCTGGTCGAGCGGCTCACCGCGCGCAAGGAGACGATCCGCGCGATGGCGCTGGTTTAGCGGAAAACGGGCCGGGTTAGTTCTGCTCGGGCTGCTCGTCGATGTGGTCGATGACAAGCACCGGCTCATCCCGCATCATTTCTGCCTTACTTGGCGACTGTTTCGCCATCACGCGTAGAGCGGCGCCAGAGCAACGGCGCCCAGGCCGAGCAGGAAAAACACGAACATGAAAAACAGCAACAGCTTCGCCACACGGGGCGCACCGGCAAACTCCCGCCAGACAAAGACGCCCCAGCAGGCCGAGACCATGGTGGCTCCTTGACCGATGGTGTAGGAGACGGCCGGTCCCACAAGGTGTGCTCCCGAGGCAACGAAATTGGCCGTGCCGCCAACGCACCAGATGGCGCCGCCCAGAATGCCGGCCAGGTGCCAGCCCATTGGCGCTCGCCGGTAGTCTGCGCCGTCGACGGGAGGCTTGCCGTCGAGCGGTTTTTTCATCAATAGAAAGTTTGCCGGCAGCGTGGAGACGAGCACGCCGAGGATGAAGAGCAGCGAGATGGCATAAGGGCCGGGCGCGGGACGGCCGGGAACGCCACCGAGCGCGCGGGCGACAAAGGGATAGAAGCAGCCCATGAGAATGCCGCAGGCAAGGCTGATGAGTATGCCGCGCGCAGTGGCCGCCTTGGCCACGGCTTCGCGCCTGCGGTATGCGGCGGCGTCAAACGCGATGGCAATGGCCACGAGAGCCACTCCTCCGAAGAGCAGCAGAGGGTTGCCTACCGGCCGGATGACGTAGTTGAGGATGGCGCCGATGACAAGCGCCAGGCCGATGCCGATGGGAAACGCAACTGCGAGGCCGGCGATCTCAATGGCCGCGATAAGCAAAAGATTGGCAACATTGAAGACCACACCGCCAACGAAGGCGTAGACGGCCGAGATGAGCGGCGTGCGCGCCAAATCTGCAAGGAACGGCGGCCCGCTGTGGCCGAGACTGCCGGCTGTAAAGCCAAGCAGCAACACGCACAGGCCCATGCCGATGGCGTAGTCCCAGTAGTAAAGCTGAAAGCGAAACTGCGGGCAGAACTTCATCGTGTTGGCAAACGAACCCCAGCACATCATGCTCAGAATCATCAGGGCGAGCGCAGCCCCGTACGTCTGCGGAAGCAACATGCGATTGCATCTCCGGAGAAATTGTGTTTTGCGGCAACAGTGAACGTTATCGCATTGGCTCGTTCGCTGTACAGGGCCGTAGGGACGAAGACGGGAAAACGTTGCAGCAAGGGAATTGATCTGGCAATATCGCAGTCGCAGGCAAAAGCATCACGATCCGTATTACCAACAGGTGATCTGAATGAGCGATTCTCCGTCTAATCCCTCCCGCAGGCATTTTCTTGAAATCGCGCCAGCCACACTGGCCGCGGGCGCGTTGGCCGCCTATGGACAATCGAAACAGGAAGTGGAACAGGGTGAGCATAGCAACAGCGCGAGCCTTCCGCTGGGCAAGCAGAATGCGCCTCTGCACGACGAGAATCCTGACTCGGAGATGCCGCCGCCCACTGACCACGGCAGCCTTCCGGCATTCAAGTATCCGTTCAGCCTTGCGCACAAGCGCGTGCAACCGGGCGGATGGACGCGCCAGGTGACGGTCCGCGACCTCGGCATCTCCAAGAGCATTGCCGGCGTGCAGATGCGCCTGGTCGCAGGCGGCATTCGCGAACTGCACTGGCACTCGGCCGCCGAGTGGGCCATCATGCTCTACGGCAATGCGCGCATCACCTGCATCGATCCTGATGGCCGCAGCTTTGTGGACGATGTGCGCGAGGGCGACCTGTGGAATTTTCCCACCGGCTATCCGCACTCCATCCAGGGCCTCGGGCCGGATGGCTGCGAGTTCCTTCTGGTCTTCGATGATGGCGCATTCGACGAATACGAAACCGTCCTGCTCACCGACTGGATGGCGCACACGCCGCCCGAGGTACTGGCCAAAAACTTTGGCGTACCGGCAAGCGCATTTCCGCCGCTGCCCGCCGAAGGTCGATACATCTTTCCTGGCACCATTCCCGGTTCATTGGCGGCGGACCAGAAAGCCGCTGCGGGTTCGCTCGGCGCGTCGCGGCTTTCATTTGACTTCCGCCTGATGGAGATGAAGCCCACCAAAAAGACCGCTGGCGGCGAAGTGCGCATCGTCGATTCACACAATTTCCCAGCGTCGCATACGGTAGCCGCTGCTCACGTAGTTCTGCACCCCGGCGCCCTGCGCGAGATGCACTGGCACCCCAACGCCGACGAGTGGCAGTACTACATCAAGGGCAAAGGCCGCATGACCACCTTCGCTGCTGCCTCGCGTGCCCGCACCATGGACTTCGAGGCCGGCGATGTGGGCTACGTTGAGCAGAACTTTCCGCATTACATCGAGAACACTGGCGACACAGACCTGGTCTTCCTCGAGATATTTAAGAGCAGCTATTACCAGGATGTTTCGCTCGCCAACTGGCTCACGCACTTGCCGCCGCAACTGGTGATCGATCATCTGAAGATCAGTGAAGCGACGCTCTGCAAGTTCCCGCACGAAGAAACTGTCGTGCGACCGTGAGGTGCGGCGATCGCGGAGATCTCCGTTGCACTGCCTCGGCTACCACCAAGGGATGGTGGTTGTGAATGAACATCCGAGAGCAGTAAGCCTCTATTGCAGGCTTACTGCTTTGCGGCTTTTACCGCCTCGGTCAGCGCCGGAACCACTTCGAACAGGTCGCCCACAATTCCGTAATCGGCGACCTCGAAGATGGGCGCATCGGGATCCTTATTGATGGCGACGATACACTGCGAGCCCTTCATGCCCACCAGGTGCTGAATGGCGCCGGAGATGCCGACGGCGAGATAAAGCCTGGGCGCGACCGATTGCCCCGAACTGCCCACCTGCCGCTCCATCGGCAGCCAGCCGTTATCGCAGATGGGCCGCGAGGCAGCCAGCTCCGCGCCCAGCGCCGTTGCAAGCTCCTG
>JASIJX010000087.1 GCA_030049955.1 Acidobacteriaceae bacterium | reverse complement strand
CTACGCGCAGTTTTCGCGTATTGCTCAAATTCGTCCGCCGCACGTAAGGAAGAAGTCAGCACTGCTGCATTTGCAGCAGAGATGCCGTATTCGAGAACAAAGCGCTGACGCTTTGGTTCCGGCAGTTCCGGCAGCTTTTTCTTGGCCTCGGACAAGAGCTCCGCCGAAACGATCAGCGGCGGCAGATCCGGCTCTGGGAAATACCGGTAATCGTGCGCCTGCTCCTTCGATCGCATGGGGTACGTGCGGCCCTCGTTCGCATTCCACAGCCGCGTCTCCTGCACCACGCGCCCGCCCGACTCGATCACTTCCACCTGCCGTTCAATTTCATACTCAAGCGCCGCACGAATGAACTTAAAGCTATTCACGTTCTTCACTTCGGCCTTCGTGCCGAATTTTTCCTGTCCACGCGGCCGCACGCTCACATTCGCATCGCAGCGCAGCGAGCCTTCTTCCATGTTGCAGTCGGAAACGCCCGTGTAGAGTAGGATCTCCCTCAGCCGCGTGAGGTATTCGAAGGCCTCGTCCGGCGTGCGGATGTCGGGCTCGCTCACGATCTCGCACAGCGGCGTGCCGCAGCGGTTCAGGTCGAGATAGGTCCGCGTAGCCGAATCGGAAAAGCCCTCGTGCAGGCTCTTGCCGGCGTCTTCCTCCATGTGCAGCCGCGTAATGCCAATGCGCTTCGTGCTTCCATCGGCCGTGGGCACATCAATCCAGCCATGCTCGGCGATCGGCTTGTCGTACTGCGAAATCTGGTAGCCCTTAGGCAGGTCGGGATAAAAGTAATTCTTCCGCGCGAAGACCGACCGCTCGCGTACCTGGCAATTGAGCGCCAAAGAAGCCAGCGTGGCAAACTCCACGGCCTTGGCATTCAGCACCGGCAGCGCCCCGGGCAGCCCGATGCACACCGGGCAGATGTTGGTATTGGGCTCGGAGCCAAAACGATTCGGGCATCCGCAAAAAATCTTGGTCGCCGTCAGCAGTTGCACATGCACTTCGAGCCCGATCACCGGCTCGTATTTGGCCATAACATCCGGAGAGATTGCCGCTGTTGCCATGGTTAAAATTTTATCGTGCGGCGCCGCGCGTCCGACTCGCCCACTTCCCTCGCAATTGTCATCCTGACCCTGAACGAAGTGACGGGGAAGGACCTGTGGTTGTCTTTCCTCCTCGATCCACTGTTTCTGCAAATTGCGCAACCAAAAAAGGCCGCCCCACCGGGCGGCCTTTGGTTCAACGATGCTTCGCGTTATGCCTGCGCCTGCTGATGCGGCACGCTGGCTGGCGCTGCGGGCGGCTTCGGTTTGGCCGCGCCTTCCTTCTTTGAAGGCGCCAGAATCGCGTGCAGAATCGTGCCTTCCATACGCGGCATGAACTCCACCACCCCGGCGTCGCCGATGTCCTGAATGAGCCGGTTGATGATGTTGTAACCCAGCTCGCGATGCGCCATCTGCCGGCCGCGGAAGCGCAGGCTGGCCTTCACCTTGTCGCCTTCGTTCAAAAAGCGCACCGCCTGGTTCTTCTTGGTCTGGTAGTCGTGCTCGTCCACCGTCACCGAGAACTTCACTTCCTTGATGGTGATCACCTTCTGCTTTTTGCGGGCAGCGCGCTCGCTCTTTTCCTTTTCATAAAGGAAGCGGCCGTAATCCTGAATGCGGCAGACGGGCGGGACGGCGTTGGGCGAAACCTCAACCAGGTCCAGCCCGCGCTCGCGCGCTGTGCGCAGCGCCTCAAAAGGCGGCATAATGCCGAGTTGTTCGCCGTTTTCGTCGATCACACGGATTTCGCGGGCGCGAATCCGGTCATTGATGCGGATAAAAGACTTGGCCGAACGCTTGTCGAATGCGATGGTGCTCCTCCCAAATTGGCCTTGAGGCAACCCTGCGGAACCCTCCCGCATTCCGGCATGCCTCACCGGCGCACACTGAGTATAGCATTGGCTCTGTCACAGCGAATTCAATGGGTTTACCGGCTCGATTGACCTACTGAACGCGTGCCGCGCAGCCGGTAAGCTCGCCGTTTTGCTTCAGTCCGGTCACGCGGATGCGCACAATGCAGTTTGCCGCGAATTCTCCGTCCATTTCCACGGGCAGAAAATTTTCGGTCAGCGCTGCAGTCCGCCCCTGCGCCGCAGTTTCGGCAGGCGTGCGCAGCGTAATGGCCTCGATCTCGCGCCCCACAAATTGGCTGCGATGCGCGCGCATCTTTTCTGCCGCCAACTGCCGCAGCACTGTCATTCGTTCTTCCACAGCCGCTGGAGCAACAGGGTTCGCCGCATGCAGGGCCCAGCCGGCCGTGCCCGGCCGCGGCGAAAAGGAGAACAGGTGCAGATAGCCGAAGGGCAGCGCCCGCACCACAGTTACCGTCTCCTCGAACTCCGCATCCGTCTCGCCCGGAAAGCCCACCATCACATCGGCGCCAAAGGTCATTTCCGGCCCGGCGGCCTGCGCCAGCGCCGCCACCTTTTCCGCGTAATGCCATGGGCGATAGCGCCGGTGCATGCGCCGCAACACAGCGTCTGAGCCTGATTGCAGCGGAAGATGCGCGTGCCGCGCGAGCCTCGTTCCGCCAAACTCCGCCATCAGCGCAATCAGCGCCGCGTCCCAATCCATCGGCTCAACCGAGCTGATCCGCAACCGCAGTAGCGCCGTCCGCTCCAGGATTTCGCGCACCAGCCCGGCAAATGTCGGTCGCTGTCCAACCCCGGCAAAACCTTCCCGTGCCCCATCCTTTCCGTTGTTTTTCGCGGAAAGGGTGGGAGAGTAAGACACTTCGCCAGCCAGATCACGCCCCCAGCGGCCAAGATTAATGCCCGAAAGCACCAGCTCCTTGCCCCCAGCCGCAACAAACCCTTCCACCTGCCGTATCACGCTTGCAGCGGGCAAACTCCTGGATGAGCCGCGGGTCTGAGGGATCACGCAGAAGGTGCAGCGGTTGCCGCATCCCTCCTGGATTTTGAGGTTGGGCCGCGTCTGTGCGCCGGGTAAGACCTGCGCCTCTTCAAGAAACGAGTGCGCAAAACGGTCGTCGACCCACACCGGACCAGCACCAGTCACTAGCGCGGCCACCGGAACCAGCTCCGCCGTGCCCGCTCGATCTCGCGGCGCCAGCGCCAGCACAATCTCCGGCGCCAGCGCCTTGTGGCTGTTGCCCACCACCGCGGCCACGCCGGCCATCCCCGCCAGTTCCTCGGGAGCGCGCTGCGCGTAGCAGCCCGTCACCACGATCTTTGCTTCCGGATTCACCCGGTGCGCCCGCCGGATAAACGCGCGCGCAGCGCGATCGGCTTCGGCCGTCACGCTGCACGTATTTACGATCACCACTTCGGCTTCAGAGCTTTGCCGCACGCAATGCCCGGCCGAAAGCAGCCGGCTGGCGATGGCCTCGCCATCCGCCCGCGCCGCCCGGCAACCGAAATTCTCGATGTGAAAACCCGTCATCTACTCCAGTTTATGGCTTCGCTCACACCGCGTGAGCCAGGCCCGCCACGACTTTAAATCCGGGGATTCCCCGGCAGCGCGTTCGCTGACTCCATGCTAGACTTGGCCCCAGAATCGGTTTGCCGGTGAGAAGTTAAGCGATGGAAAGAAAGATCACTGCGAAATTTCTTAAGGAAGTTTGGCTGGCGGGAT
>JASIJX010000565.1 GCA_030049955.1 Acidobacteriaceae bacterium | reverse complement strand
TTGTCAATCCAGTTCTTCGGGAATGATAAGGAGCACTTCAACCCTGGCGTTGCGGCCGTTTTCAGTGGCCGGACGGAACTGCCAGCGGGCAAGAGATTGAAGCACGAACTGGGCCTGGGGAAAGGCCTGGGGAAAAACGATAGAAAGGGCTTCGAATTGGCCGGCTTGATTCACAAATCCGTGCACCAGCAGGGCGTCGGCACTGATATCGCCGGGGGCGAGGTTCGGGCGGACGATGCTGTACGGCCAGGGGGCTTCGAGCCGCTGGGCATTTCCGGCCTGAGTGGCGTCGGCAGTGCTGGGCAGCGAGTACTGGAGGATCCAGCTACGCGCCAGGCCCACGTGCAGGTAAACGGTGTAGGCCACGCGGCCGCTCCAGACACCGGCAACATGGGGAAACTGATCGTCAAGCGCCGCGCCCACGACGACGGCGCCGAATTCACCGTTCATGGGCATAGTGATCTGGGTCGCGACGTCGTCGCCCTGGCCATCGGCGGAATTAGCCGGCTGCGCCGAGCCAGCCGCGGTGCTTCCCTGCCCTGCGCCTGGATTTTTGCCGATTCCGGAGCCCGCTCCGTCGCCGGACGCGAGACCGGGATCAAGCTGCGTGAACAAGTCGGCGCGCGCCGACTCGTTCACGGGAGGCAGATCGGCGGTGCCGTCGTTCATGAGCAGGTCAGAGGCCGAGAGGATTGCAGCGGGCGTGGGCGGAGCGGTTACCTGGGAAACAGTAGAGGGCGCGGACTGCGGCAGCTTAGGGCCGTGCACCACAATCGGAGTGGTGGTGCTGGGCATCATGGGCAGTTTTACGGTCTGAGCGAGGGTGGCAGCGAGATTAACGTCCGCGAGATTGGCCTCATGATTGGGCGTCTCGAGCAAGGGCTTAGCTTCGGCGGCAGTATTCGGCTTGGGCGGGGGCGCAACGATCTTTTGGACGACCTTCACGGGCGGCGTCCAAATGAGCATCTTCGGAATGGGCAGCTCTTCCTTGATCGCCAGTTGCTTGGCGAGATCGGGCTGAATGAGTGTCTGCGGACCGATCTGCACCTTGGCCGTCTGGGGCGGCGGAGGGGCGCTGCCGCCGGAATGATGCGCCGGTGCTGCGGCATGTGGGGTGTGATTCGGGCCAGGATAGACGATCCTGCGCGCGTGGTTCACGGGCGGCGTGAGGTAGTGCAGATCGAGCGTTCGCAAGGTGTAACGCTCGGCGGGACGGGTTTCGAGTTTGGGCGCGAAGAGAATGCCGACCGAAATCAGAGCAATGACGGCGACATGAATCAGCGCGGAAAGGGCCAGGGTTACAGGCCCGCGGCTGGTGTCGATCGTTTCAGAAAAGAGAGTAACGGCGGGAGAGGACATGCGGCCCGGAACCCCTTGCCCGGGCTTGGTCCGAACGGCTGCAGGCGCCGGGTAAACAACCCCAGGATGCAACCGGCGCAGGATGGCGCCCGAAGAAAACAATTGACTACGCTTTCTGTTTTTATATTAGCGATTCCTGCATTTTCAAAAACGAACTCTTTCCCCACCCGTAGCACTTTTGGTAACCAGCTGCCCGGCCAGTCCGATTCGAAGAAAACGCCGAAGCCGCACCCGCATACACTTGAACCGCGCGCAACCCCTTCAGACTCACCGTCTTCAATGGTGAGCGGCGTGCGACACACAACGAAACGCAGCAATGCCGCGATGGGCCGGAGCGGAAGGATCGAAGGGAACCGCCGGCACGGCCTGTTGGCACTGGAAGACTGAAATGAATCGACGACTTATTTCTGTACTGTTGGTCTCGGCCGTGATCGCTGGCATTTGCGCACTGGTGGTGGCCCGGGCTGTGGGCTCGCGGATGGCGGCGGCGCGACCTGCTGCAACGACCAAGGTTGTGGCAGCATCGCGGGACCTGCCGATCGGGACGATCATTGCGGCACCGGACCTGACGACGGTGTCAATTGCCGACAGCGTGCCCAAGGGCGCATTAACTGATCCCAAGTACGCGATCGGCCGCGGAGTGATCTCGGAGATTAGCCAGGGCGAGCCGATCTTCGACAGCAGACTGGCACCGATGGGATCGGGGGGTGGTCTGGCTGCAACGATTCCGGCTGGCATGCGCGCCTGCGCGGTGAAGGTGGATGAAGTGGTGGGCCTTGCTGGTTTTGCCACGCCGGGCATGCGCGTGGACGTTCTGGTATCGGGCAATCCGCCGGGCCAAAACCAGCAAAACACGATGACAAAGACGGTGCTTCAGAACATCGAGGTGCTTTCTGCCGGCACCGACATTCAGAAGGATGCCGAAGGCAAGCCGCAGCAGGTGCAGGTGGTGAACCTGCTGGTGACGCCCGATCAGGCCGAGACGCTGAGCCTGGCCAGCAGCAATCAGACGAAAATCCAGCTTGTACTGCGCAACCCGCTCGACACCAAGGTGGCGCAGGTGCAGAGCACGGAGATGACGCAGCTGTTCGGCGTGCCGGTTTCGGCGCCCGTCAGGCGTGGAGCTCCCGTTCACAAGGCGTACTCGATCGTAGTCATGAATGGCTCGGCGACGAGCGTAGAAAAGTTTCCAATTCCCGGAGGGCAGCAGTGAAGACAAAAGCTGCAATCATTTTTGCCGGACTTGCAGGACTGTCATGGGCGCTCTGCGCCAGTCGCGCTTCTCGCGCGCAGGCCGCGCCGGACGCCATTCACGCTGCAGCCAGCCAGGCCGCAGCAAACCAAGCCGCAGCCAGCCATGCGGCGATCGCATCGGCATCGGGAGCGGGTCATGCCGTCGCCGAACCGGGAAGTTTTCAGGACTCGGAGAACGAGCTTTCGGTGGAAGTGGGCAAGACAGTGCTGGTGGATACGGCAAAGCCGATTGCGCGCGTGGCTGTAGGACTGGGCGACGTGGCCATGGTAAGCGCTGTAAACCCCAACGAGCTGATGGTGAACGGAAAGACAGCGGGCGAAACGAGCCTGATCGTCTGGGACGCGACCGGAGGGCGGCAGTTCTTCAATATCTCGGTGCATACCAGCATGGCCGCGGTCGACAGCGGGCTTGAAGCCGTGCGGCGGGAGCTGAGCGCAGAGCTGCCGCAGCAACCGATCGAGGTTTCGATGGCGAACGGAACGCTGTTTCTGCGCGGCACCGTGAAGGACCTTACGAGCTCCGACCGCGCAGTGAAGATTGCAGAGACGGCCGGCAAGGTGGTGAACCTGCTGGACGTCGATGTGCCTAAGTCTGCTCCGCAGATTCTGCTCAAGGTGCGCTTTGCCAGCGTGGACCGCAGCCTGGAGAAGCAGCTCGGGATCAACATTTTCAGCACGGGGCTCGGCAACGTGCTGGGCGCGGTGTCCACGGGGCAGTTTTCGCCAGTCACTGTATCGGGGGGAGCGGTTGGAGGAGGTTCGGCATCGGGCACCTCAGCCACAGCAAGCACGTCAAACGATCTGAACGTGTTTGCGTTTCTTCCCGGGCACAACATTGGCGCCACGCTGGAGGCGCTTGAGACCAAGGGCGTGGTAGAAGTGCTGGCGGAGCCGAATGTGATAGCGGCCGACGGTAAACAGGCCAGCTTCCTGGCTGGCGGCGAGTACCCCTATCCGGTGGTGCAGGGAACCTCCGCGGGCGGATCAACGGCCGTGACGATCCAGTTCAAGGAGTACGGTATCCGGCTGAACTTTATTCCGACCATTACGCCGCAGGGTACGATCCGGCTGCAGGTGGCGCCGGAGGTGAGCGCGCTCGATTACACCAATGAGGTGACTATTTCGGGCTTCGAAGTGCCGGGCATAACCACGCGCAGAGTGAACACGGAAGTCGAGCTGAAGGACGGGCAGAGCTTCGTGATCGGTGGTTTGCTGGACAACACCGAAAACGAGACGTTCGAGAAGATCCCATTCATCGGGGATATTCCGATCCTGGGCAAGCTGTTCCAGTCGATGGTGCGGACCAAGAACAACACCGAGCTGATCGTGATTGTGACGCCGGAGATTGTGGCACCGATGCCGGCAGGAACGCCTACGCCGGAGCTCAAGTATCCGACACCGTTCATGACGTCGAACTCCAACATACCGATGCACACGCCTGACGCCAAAACGGCGGAAAACACCCCAGCTTCGCCACCAGCAACGATGCCTGTGGAGTCGCTGATTGACAGCATGAAGCCGGAGAAGCCGCTGGTGGTGACGGGCAGCTATGGTGGTTCTTCCGGTGGTTCGTCCGGGGCATCGATGGGCGGCGGATCGCAGCAGTGATGCTGCGGAGCATGAACCCCCTAGCAAAGCTGGCCGGTCTGCCGCGGGCAAAGCCCGCGCAGCCGGCTTTGCCCGCGCGCATGACGGCGCACAACCTTACGCGGCAGACGGTACTGTCTGACAAGCTCGAGGTTGCCGGCTCTGGTGCGACGCGGCGCAAAGGACTGCTAGGCCGCGCGGGTCTTGAGCCGGGTGGAGGGCTGTGGATTGTGCCCTGCGAATCGGTGCACACCTTCTTCATGCGCTTCCCGATCGATCTTGTTTATCTCGACCGAAACAATCGCGTCCGCAAGGTGCAGCATGCAGTCGGGCCATGGCGGCTTTCGGCTTGCTTCACGGCACACTCCGTGCTGGAGCTGCCGGCGGGAGCTGCGCGAGAGAGCCGGACGGAGCGGGGAGACGTGGTGGAAATGCAGGAGATGGCGACCAGGGACTCGGACTAAGGGACTTAGGGATTAGGCGCTAGAGAATTGGCGTCGAAATTATGCGGGCTTCAGACCTGGGCAGGTACAGCTGCAGGTTGGCGCAATTTGATGCGCGCCAGAACGAACCATGCCAGCCACGCCGGCGCGATCCATAGGAACGCCTTCGAGTGCAGATCGAAGCGATTCACTTCAAATTCGATCAGAAGATAGATCGCTGCCAGAGCCGCGAGCATCAGTCGCGAGGTATTGCGCGAGGCGGCCAGCAGAATGGCGGGGATGGCCAGCGTCTGATCGAAGACCCATCCAAAAGGCGCCACGATCAACGAAACCAGCACGAGCAGGCTGCCGTCTTCGAGCCAGTCCCAGCTATGGCGGCGCGGCCAGAACCAGGCCAGCGCCCAGGCGCAGCCCAGTGCGGCCGGCACAAAGGCGAGCCACTCCCACCCCGGGTTGATGGAATCGCGCATCAGGTCGCCCAGGCATGCGGTGAATTCGTGGGTGACGACCGAGGTGCGCATGTAATGCGCGTAGTCGCGAAAAGCGGTGGGATCGATAAGTGTCGTGAGCGCCGCGCCTGCCGCCATGGCCGTGGCTGCGCCGGCGATGATGCGGTAGCTGCGCGAGACCACCAGCCAGGCCAGCAGCACGACTCCGAAGGGCAGAAACAGATGTGGCTTGAGCGAGCAGAGCCACAGCGCCGCGCCGGCGGCGAATGGATGGGAGCGATACAGGCGCAGAAACAGCACCAGCCCGAAGAGCAACAAGATGGAGGTCTGGCCGAGGATTACGCATTCGAGCGCGGGCGGAAAGCAGTAGCCGAGCCAGACCAGTTGGCTACCCAGATCGCCAGCGGGCCGGTCAAGCATGCTCGAGACCATATGCACCGAGGCGATGAGCAGACCGAGCATGAGGAGCGACCAGGGAAGCGCGGAGGACCGCGCACTGAAGTAGCCCAAGGGCAGGGCCAGCGGCAATCCCCAGGGAACGTTACGCATGAAATATGGTGTGCCGCCTGTGAAGCCGGCATTGCGCTCCAGGATATTCAATGCAGAGGCGTCGTAGGGATTGGCATGATGAACAAGCTGCTGGCCGGTTGCCCAGTAGGTGATGAAATCGCGTTTCGCCACCGCGGCGCGATTGAAAGGCAGCGCACTCAAATACAGAATGGTGAATAGCGCCGCCAGCACACATGCGATGGCCATCAAGAGGAGACTGAAATCGCTCCCATCTTTTTCGAGTGATGCCATTGAGGTCCCTTCGGGGTTTTTTGTGTAGGCATTCATCATATAGATTAGATAGGCGGTTACAAAGAGTCAGCAAACTCGCGGATGAGCTGGCGCCCCGTGGCCCAACAGGAGACAAAATCACGCCAGCCAGCCAGGTGCCCGGCAAAGGGCGCGACGAAGAAGAACAGATAGCCAGCGTGAGGCTGAGTCTGGCAACGACGGCGATCGGCAGCTCGGCTCGGTCGCGGCCAGGTGCGAACGCGGCCGGCAGCGGGTCTCGAGACTTTCTGCAATTCAGCCATTCTTCGGCCCAGGGAGTGATCGAACACCCTTTAACTGCGGTCAGGTTAAGGGATCAGTATAGGCGAAAATTGCACTATTTCTGGTGCAATCCGGTGACTTTTGTCCTATTACCAGACATTGCAGGGGAGAAAACCGATGTATACGGGCCAGGTCTGTGCCGCGGACGCTGTAAACAAGCGTATACAGAGGGTCAACAGTAACTGAAATGAGTACCTCCTGTAAGAGCTTGAAAACAAGACGCTGCGGCAAAAAATGCGGAATGGCACGCCGGGTGCTAGATGAATGGTGCCCCGCTGAGGCTGGGTAATCAACTCCATCTGGAGACACCATGAATAGCCTGTTTCTGAACATGTACGTGAAGTTGCAGGAAATGATGAACCGCGAGGAGGGACAGGATCTGGTCGAATATGCTCTGCTGCTGAGCCTGATCTCTTTGGCCCTGGTTACCTCTATAAACGGCGTCACCCGCGCCATCACAACCATTTTCAACAACATCAGCACCAGCCTGACGTAGGCAAGCCGGTACGTCCTGAATCCTCAGCTGCTACTCGAGGAGATGCGCGGGCCAACAGACTGTAAAGCGGATTTCCTCGATCAGGCAGTCTACGACCACGAGAAAGAGCAACAGGCAAGACCGTCCGAAACCGCTCTTCTCGACATCGTTTTTCCACCCGTCTCGACACGAGGGACGGCAATCAGAACGCAGTATGTTTTACGGCGCGAGCCGGAATTCTTGCCTACGGAGAGAACACAATGAAGAACGCGCTCTTGAAATTGACCCTGATCCGCCACGGCCTTCTGAACGGTGAAGAAGGACAGGACCTCGTTGAGTACGCACTGCTGCTGAGCCTGATTGCATTGGGCTGTGTTACCGCCATCGGCGGTGTCACCACCGCGATCACCACGATTTTTAACAACATCAGCACGTCACTGGTGTAAATTCGGCCGCAGTTTCTTGGCGGACGAGGCGAACGACAGAAGCGAAAAAGCAGACAGGACCACCTGGGGTGGCTTTTTTCCGTGTCTGTACAAACGCTCAAAGAAAGCGAGCACGTCTAACGGCGACAGCCGGGATCTTGTGAAAGGAGACGACACCATGAACCAAGCGCTTTTGAAGTTGACCCTTATCCGCCAAAGCCTTCTGAACGGTGAAGAAGGACAGGACCTCGTTGAGTACGCACTGCTGCTGAGCTTGATCGCATTGGGTTGTATTACTGCTATCGGCAGTGTCACCACTGCGATTACCGGGATCTTTAGCAGAATCAGCACGTCACTGACGTAGTCGGACTGTAATTTCTTAGAAGACGAGTTGAACCGGAAAAAGAAATGTTCAAAAGGTCTTCCCCAGGGAGAATTGGGCCAGCGTACATGGTTACGTCTGGCCCACATTCCTGTGAAGGTTCCGGAGATGAGCCGGGGAGCAGATCACCGGGTTCGGCGGCCGGAACAGGGCAGAGCTGCTGTGCACAATAGCGCGGAAGCTCGATGACGGGAAGTCAGAAATCGGCCGAGAGAGCCCTGAACCGATGTCGCCAGCAGCGACTCAATCTAATTCCTCACTGCTA
>JASIJX010000086.1 GCA_030049955.1 Acidobacteriaceae bacterium | reverse complement strand
GGAATTAGATCACCCTGTTGATAAATTTGAGGCGACCTGGGTCAATTTGCTGCCTTTTGTTCCCCGCTTTCGCTGGCATTTTGGCGCTGCGCCGCATAGAATTTGCATGCATGTCCGAGTCCATTAACCACCGATCTGAGCAGATCATCAAGCTTCTACTCCGCACGGGCAGTGCCACCATCGATGAAATCCTTGCCGAAGCTGGTTCCTCGGCGCCAAGCATTCGCCGCGATCTGGCCCGTCTTGAAAATCGTGGGCTCATCCGCCGCACCCACGGTGGCGCCGAGCTGGTTGAGCCGCTCCTCTACGAGCCATTCCGCTATGACAGCTCGTTTCTCGCTCGCGAGCAGCGCCATGCTGCAGAAAAACGCCGCATCGGTTTGGCAGCCGCCGAACTGGTGCAGGACGGCGAAACAGTCGGCCTGTCGGCCGGCACCACGACCACCCACATCGGCCGCAGCCTCCGCCATCGCGAAAAAATCCAGATCGTTACCAACGCCGTCAACATCGGCATGGAGCTCTGCAACCAGACCGCAATCCGCACCTACCTCACGGGCGGTGTCATCCTCTGGGCTTGGTCCTTTGCGCTCTGCGGCAACGCCGCGCTCGGCTTTCTCGACAACGTCTATCTCGACAAGGTCTTCTTCAGCGTCACCGGTCTCGACGCCGAGCGCGGCGCAACCACTCTCGAAGCCGACGAGGCGCTCGTCTATCGCAAGATGCTCAAGCAGGCCAAGCAGGTCATCGTCGCCGCCGATTCAAGTAAGCTCGGCAAGGTCAGCCCTGCGTTCATCTGCCCGGTTAACGAGATTCAGATCCTCATCACCGACCACAATGCCAGCCCGGAATCCACGGCTGCATTCGAGCGTCTGGGAACCCGCGTCATTCGCGTCTAAGTCCTTGCCATCGCCTCTTCGCCCCGCGCCTGGCGGAGCAGCCGTAGCGCCGCGCGCACATTCGCTTCAAGCGTCCTCGTGCCGCCTTCGTCCGCGCTCTCGCGTATCAGCGAGCCGTGCAGTGCGTATACCCCCGAGCGTCGCGCTACCTCAACGAGGCTCTTCAGCCGCAAACCGCCGCCGGCGATGATCCGGATGCGCCCGCTTGCCTGCCGGGTGAGCGCCGCAATCCTCGCCGCGCCCGTCAGCACATCCGGCGCTCCACCGGAAGTAAGCAAATTGTCGGCTCCCGTGGTGATCACATCCTCCAGCGCCACGCTCAGGTTTCCCGTTTCATCAAAGGCGCGATGAAACGTCACATGCATCGGCCGCGCCAGTTCAATCAACGCCCGTGTACGCTCCACGTCCACGCGTCCATCCGCGCTGAGCACGCCAAGCGCCACGCCCGCCGCGCCGATTTCTTTCGCAGTCTCGATCTGGCCAGCCATTTCCTCGAACTCCGCCGCAGCATAAACAAAATTGCCGGCGCGGGGCCGAATCAATATATGCACGGGAAGGGAAACGGCCGCAATGGTTGAGATCATCAGCGCGGATGAAGGTGTTACGCCGCCGCATTCGAGTACAGAGCACAGCTCAATGCGATCGGCGCCGCCGGCCTCAGCCGCCCGCGCCGATACCAGCGACTCTGCACATAATTCAAAAAAGAGCGAACCTGTTTCGGAGTTCAGAGGATTTCCCCTTTCGAGAAAAAAGGCTTTATGTCGGCGAAACGCGAATTCCCGCCTGATGAGCGATATCCCGGAAATTGGATGACTATACTAAACGTAGTTTCCAGGAAGATGGACGGAAGTTTGGCATCCCTTCGCAAAGTACTTTAGCATTATTCCCGAATAAATGAAAAGTAATTTGATTAAAAGTGCATAATATGATCAAAATAACTAGGTTAAAGCGAGAGAAATTCGAATTCCGTGTACCCAGCGCCTCATATGCAGATTGTCTCCGGATCTCGGCGAAGCGCCTTTCATCGCATTGCCCTGCGCGGAAAAGGCGATAATCCCCTAAAGATTCGAGCCGAATTACACTGTTGTTTATTGTCAGCTTGGCAGAAGCCCCTCCATTTCTTTATGAAAAATTACGGCGTCGAAGGTAGTTCAATTGATCAGAAATAATAGATAAATCATATAGTTGATCATTTTATGCAAAAAGGATCAATTTTTTCCTTGCCAAATCCAAGAGCTTGGGCTACGATTTTTCCCAATCGACGATTGCTCATTTCGCACTGATTCGATCACTATCTTGATTGCGGACTCAATGATGGCGTTCCCCGGCCGGTAAAACTGCGGCACTTCCGTTGCAGGCCCTTGCCGGACGAACCCGTTACCGCAGTCTTTTCCCGCGGGAGGCGGTTTCCACCCATTGCCTACTGGCCTTAGCTATGGCCCGGCAATCAACCCCATCGCCTGCGCGATGGGGAACAGGAGGATCCAGTGAAGCTCAATCATCAAAGTCTGCTCGGCGCATTGTGCCTCGTCTGTCTGGCGATGCTGTGGGCGTTCGCACCGGCCGCACAGGGCCAACAGAGCGCAGGTTCCGTCACCGGCCTCGTTACCGATATGTCGGGCTCGGCAATTGCCAACGCCACAGTAACCATCCGCGACACGGATCGCGGCACCACGTGGACCAGCCGCACCACCGACGCCGGCCTCTACGTCTTTCCCACCATTCCCGTGGGCAGAATCCAGGTCACCGTCGACGCTTCCGGCTTCGCCCATGCCATCCGCGAACCCTTCACGCTCGTCCTTAATCAAGTCGCGCGTGTCGATGTCCAACTCAAGGTCAGCGCCGTCAGTGAAACTGTCACGGTCTCCGGCGCGCCGCCGCTGCTGCAGACGGGTTCCACAGAGGTGGGAACTATCATCGATGCCAATGCCGCGAACAGTCTTCCGCTAGCCACGCGCGACATTAACCAGCTAACGCTGCTGGCGCCCGGTGTGGTGACCACAAATATCTTTGCCTTTGAATCGCCGCAAACAACGTTCGGTACCGGTCGTCCTTATGTGAACGGCGCGCGCGAGCAGGACAACAATTTCACTCTCGATGGCATGGCCACCAATCAATACGACAACAGCGAAGTCGCGTACACGCCGGCGCCCGATGCCGTGCAGGAATTCAACATGATCACCAGCAATGCGCCGGCGGATTTCGGCAGCTACCTTGGCGGGGTCATCGTTGAGTCGACCAAGTCCGGCACCAACCAATTCCACGGCGACGTGTATGAGTATCTGCGCAATACCGACTTGAATGCCAACACCTGGCAGGACAAGGGCTACGCATTCTTCGTCAATCCGAGCACGATGACGAACGACACCGCCTTCCCGCGTCCGCAATTGCACTGGAACGAATTCGGAGGCACCGTCGGCGGCCCGATAATTAAAAATAAGCTATTCTTCTTTGCCGACGAAGAAACTTCTCTCTACGACACGCCCGCTACCGAGGAGTCGCAGGGAACGATTCCCACGGCATTTCTGGCGGGTAATTTCTCGTCTCTTCTCCCAGCCACCCAACTCTACAGCCCGGTCTGCCTGCCCGGCAGCACCACCTGCACGCCGGGCTCGGTGATGCCGGTTGCCCAGCGCCAGCCGATCCCCGGCAATAATCTCGCTACCGCGGGTTTAACGCTGAGCAGCGTGGCTACCAAGCTGGTTGCACTTCCCCAATTCACTCAGTCGGAGGAGGCCGCGACCTATTACCAGACGAGCTATACGCACGCCTTTCAAGGCGACGCCAAAATCGATTGGCAGGCGACGGACAAAGACCACGTGATGGGCCGCTACACGCAGATGTACACCATCGCCAACCAATCCAACGGAACCAACGTCCTGGATCCGAGCCTGACACGCGACTATCCGTTGAAGAACATCGTGATCAATTATGACCGGATGCTTACGCCGACTTTGGTCAATGAGTTCCGCATCGGCGCGCAAATCTTTCCGGCCAACGATCAGGAATTCACCAATCCCACCAACATCAACCTGCCGCAGGCGATCGGGCTTCCCGGTGTCCAGACCAGCATTCTGCCCTCGTTCAGCTTCGGCAGCCAGTACGGCAGCCCCGGCAACAACGATGGCGTAGAGATATTCCACGACACCACCTATCAGGTTGAAGATTCGGTCACGTGGACGCACGGCAAACATTCCGTTCACACCGGCTTCCAGTGGTCCGAATACCGTATGAACGACGTGTACTCGGGCAACCAGGGTATAGCCGGGGACTTCGACTTCACCGGCCAATACACCGGCAACGCCTTCGCTGACTTCCTGCTGGGCCTTCCCGAGGAGGTAGATCAGGGGGAGCCCTTTCCAATGCACCTGCGCACCGACGCCTACGGGTTTTTCGTGCAGGACAACTATCGAGCTCTGCCCAACCTGGTGCTGAATCTCGGGCTTCGCTACGACCTGTTCACACCCGTTAACGACATCAACAGGGACAACATGGTGAACTACACCATGGTCGCCGGCACGCCCGAGATTGGAGCGAATTACAACACCTATACGGGCATCGGCAACTTCCAGCCGCGCTTCGGCTTTGCGTGGCAGCCCGGATTCGCGCCCAACACGGTATTGCGGGGCGCCTATGATATTTCGACCTACATGGAGGCCGAGGGTCTGAACAATGCGGCCGACGCCAACCCGCCGCAAGTCGCCTTGAAAACCGTGAAAAACAATTCCGGCGCTGGGTTGCAGTATCCCGCCACCACCCTGGACCAGGGCTACACTCCGTTCACGGGATCGGGCGCAGACTGTAATGCGACGCTGCTGGCGCAGTTCTCGCCTGCATGCTTCAACAGTACTCACCTTCATGCCACGGACCCCAACCTTCGACCGGCCATGGACCAGCAATGGAACCTGACCCTCCAGCATCAATTCAAAGGCACGACCACTGCCTCGCTCGGCTATGTCGGCAACAAGATCGACCACATGGCCGACATCTACATGTTCAACCAGGGGGAGTGGAACGCAACTCACACCGCTGTGGTTCCCGGACCCTACCTGCAAGGCCCCGTCGCGGCCGGCGCCGGACAAGCTCGCTGGAACGCGTCCGACGCCGTTTCGCGCTACGACGCTCTGGAAGCGATGCTGGCAACTCGTAACTACCACGACCTGGATCTGAGCGCCTCGTATACCTGGTCGAAGTGCCTGGCCAACTCGTTGGGCTATTTCGGGTCCTATGGCGACGAGGAGGGCGCCGGAGAATCGCAGGCCATGGGGTTCCAGGAGTTCTTCCAGAACTCCTATAACCCGATGGGCGACTACGGACGCTGCGTCACCGATGCGGCCGGCGACTTCAATGCCTATGCTCTCTATAGTCTTCCCTTCGGCAAGGGAAAAATGTTCGGTCCCACAGTTCCCACCGGGGTCAACGAAGTGATCGGTGGGTGGCAGCTTGCATTCGATATGAACATGCGGTCCGGATTCGCCATCAGCGAAAGCGGCGCCGCCTACCAGGGCGACGGCAGTTCCTCCGGGGCCTTGGATGGCAACCCGAACGGATGGGGCTCCGGAACCGGCTCCTGGAACTCGCGTCCCAATTGCGTTCCCGGCGTCAATATTCACGGTCCCGAGCAGTGGATGCAGATCGGCGGCTCCTTCGGGAAAACATTCATGAACCCAGCCGCCGTCACGCAAAATCCCTATGGGACCTTTGGAACCTGCCCCACGGGCGCGATGCGTGGGCCGGGTCTGAAGACCTCGGACCTGAACGTAATGAAGCAATTTCCGATTAGGGAGCGGGTCAACCTGACGTTCCAGGCCCAATTCATCAACCTGACTAATACGCCGATCTTTAGCGTTCCCGCTTCCTGGTGGGGATCGTTCTCTTCGTGCGAGGCGTGTAACGGCGTGCGCACCACCGGACCGAACGGCGGTGTGGGCGGTAATACCGACGTAGGCACGTATGGTCTGGCAGATGGGTCGGATCCAGGTCGCAACATCCAGTTTGCACTCAAACTCAACTTCTGACGCGAGCCAATCAAGCAAGCCTCCGGCTCAACCCGGAGGCCTATCTCGAAGCCCGAAGGCGCGGCCTTCGGGCTTTTTCCATAGGTCACTCTGCCACCTCGCATGACATATCAACAATCGATGAGCCAGGTCGCCGCACGCGACTGAATGATCTGCGCTCTCGGTTGACGGGCACAAGACAATGTCAATCCCTCCGCTCCCTCGAATCTCTTCTCAGCCTCCGTGGAACTCTTTTCGCTTCAGTCGCTTGAAGCCCCGCTCGTCCCACCGCCCGACATTGCAGATAATTTCCCCTCTCCGGCGCACAATAGCTGCAGCAGTGGAAAGACTATCGGGACAGCGCCGCGGCAAGGACGCTTTTTGAAGTACCGGAAAAAATCGCCCATCTTTTTGCTTCAAGGCAAGCGCTTTTCAAACTGATCTTCTTTTCAAACTGATCTTCACAGTTACACAGAAATAAGTTCCCGGACCGCAACGCTGTGGACCGTAAGTCTTTGAAAATGGAATAGCTGTTAACAAACCCTTTCCTTTCAGATAATTGCGGAGCAAGAGTGTCCGTAAACCCAATGATTTGAGATAGTTGCTCTCAGATGAGGGGGTGGGGGAGCCGGTCACATAGTGGTATGGATTAGTGGTATGGACCGGTTCTGCTGCCACACATTCTCCGCTCCTGTACATTGAAAATGACTCTCCTCCTTTGCTCACCACCTCCAACACGCCAGCTCCAGCCAAAACACTCCGTACCGTCTTCGGCTTCGCCCGCTTCCGAGCCGGCCAGGAAGAAGTCTGCCGTACCGCCATCGAAGGCCGCGATGTGCTGCTCGTCATGCCAACCGGGGCAGGGAAGTCGCTCTGCTACCAGCTTCCGGCAATCACTCGCGGCGGCACTGCCCTTGTCATCTCGCCGCTCATCGCTCTCATGGAAGATCAGGCGGCCAAGCTTGCCGCTCTCGGTTTGCGCGTGGCCCGCATCCACTCCGGCCTCGACCGCAACGCTGCCCGCCAGGCCTGCCGGGAATATCTCGACGGCTCGCTCCAGTTTCTCTTCATCGCTCCTGAGCGCCTGCGCGTTCCCGGCTTCGCGGAAATGCTCGCCAAAAAACAGTTGGCGCTCATCGCCATTGACGAAGCGCACTGCATCTCGCAATGGGGTCATGATTTCCGCCCCGACTATCGCATGCTCGGCCAGCATCTTCCCGCGCTGCGCGGCACTCACCGCGCTCCCGTTCTCGCCTTCACCGCAACCGCTACGCCCGCGGTGCAGGCCGACATCGTCGAGCAACTCGGCATGGATCGCCCGGCAAAATTCATCCACGGCTTCCGTCGCCACAACCTTGCCATCGAAGTGGTCGAAGTCCCCGTCCCCGACCGTTCGCGCATCATTTCCAGCCTTCTCGCCGCGCCCGGGCGCCGCCCCGCAATTGTCTACGCGACAGCGCGCAAGCACGCCGAGCGCCTGGCCGAAGATCTCTCGGCCTCTGTCCGCGCCGCCGCTTACCACGCCGGCCTGGACGCCGCCACGCGCGAGCGAGTGCAACGCGCTTTTCAGGCCGGTGAGCTCGAAGTCGTCGTCGCCACCATCGCCTTTGGCATGGGCATCGATAAAGCCGATATCCGAACCGTCATCCACGCCGGCCTGCCAGCCACGCTCGAGGGTTATTACCAGGAGATCGGCCGCGCCGGCCGCGATGGCGCGCCCAGCCGCACCTATCTGATGCACTCCTATGCCGACCAGCGCACACACGACTTTTTCCTCAATCGCGACTACCCGCCAATCGACCACCTCGGCAAGCTCTTCAAGCTTCTCTCCGTTGAGCCGCGCCCGGTCGACGACCTGCGCGATCACGCCATCGCGCGCCTCGGCCTGAGCGAAGAAGAGTTTGAAAAGGCGCTGGAAAAACTCGAGATTCACCTGGGCGCCCGCGTCGACTTCGGCGGCGCCGTCACGCGTGGCGGCGCGGAGTGGAAGAAAACCTACGCCGTGCAGGCCCAGTATCGCGCCGCGCAATTTGAGAAGGTGTTGCGCTTCACTTCCATGAGCGACTGCCGCATGGCCGCGCTCGTCCGCCACTTTGGCGACGACGAAGACGCCGGCCAGCCCTGCGGCCAATGTGACATCTGCGATCCTGCCGCCGCGGTCCTGCGCTCGTTCCGCCACGCCACGGCCGCCGAACGCGATCTCGCGCAGCAAATCGTCGAAGAGCTTCGCCCGCTCGACTATCTCGCCGCTGGAACACTCCAGCGGCGACTCAATCCGGAAGGCCGCATCACTCGCGACCAGTTCGAATCGCTGCTCGATGCAATGACCCGCGCCGGCCTCATCGATATTGAAGATGCGGAGTTCGAGAAAAACGGTGAACTCATCCGTTTTCGGAAGATACGGCTCACGGAGCAAGGCCTCGAAGTACGGCGGACCACTTCGCTGCCCCTACTGATCAGCGACGGTGTCGTAGCAGAATTTGCAGGCAAAGCTCCGTCACGCCGAACAGCAAAGAAACCGTCAAAGCCGGAGTCCAAGGAAAAACCAGCGCCTCTCACGCCAGCGGCAGAACAGCTCGCCCTCCAACTCAAAGAGTGGCGCGCCGCCGAAGCGAAGCGTCTTGGCGTTCCCGCCTACGTCGTGCTCCACGATCGCACCATGCAGGCCATTGCCGCCGCGCGCCCCACAACTCCCAACCAGCTTCTCGCTGTCGATGGCATGGGCCCGGCGAAGCTCGACAAATTCGGCGAGGCCATCCTCGCCCTCTGCCGCGCCACGTAGCGCGGACTCCTGAGCGGTCCCAGCGGCAGAGAAGTAGCGGCACCGCTTATTCCGCGGCTTTAGCGGCCAGTACTTCAACAACGGCGATGTTTTGCATCAATTCCGCTGGAATGCCGTGGCGATCGCGCAGAAATTCCGGCGTGTTGTAAGAGAGCCAGGTCGCGCCCTGCGCATCTTCCCACACGAGAATCTTGAGCGGCAGGTCGATGGCAACGCTGGGGGCGGCCTGCATCAGCGGAGTACCGGCTTTGGGACTGCCGAAGATCAGCAGTTTCGTGGGACGCATCGACAGGCCGACTTTCTGCGCCTCGCCGCTGTGGTCAATCACTGCGAACACAGCTACGCCCTTCGCCGCTAAAAGCTGCTGGAGCTTCGCGACTGTTTCTTCAACTGACCCTTTGACTCGAAGAGAGGCGATCCCGTCGCCGGCCATGGGGAACCTCATTGATTCTCAAACGCGGCTGCAGCCTGAAATAGCAGGAAGCAAGAGTGAGCCGGGTTGAACAATCGTTAACAACCCAGCTCGCCAATTTGGAGGTCAAGCAGTGCGCTCGATTGTTACCGACTCCAGCACCACCGGCTTGTGCGGCTTGTCCTGCGCATTGCGCGCCACCTTCGAGATATTCACCACCACGTCCTGACCCTCCACCACTTCGCCAAATATGGTGTGGTTTCCGGTCAGCCACGGTGTCGGCGCAACTGTGATGAAGAACTGGCTCCCATTCGTATTGGGTCCAGCATTCGCCATTGCCAGCTTGCCGGGCTTGTCAAAGCGGTGCGGTGAGCCTTTTGTCTCATCCTGAAAGCGATACCCCGGTCCACCCATGCCGCTGCCCGCCGGATCGCCGCCTTGAATCATGAAGTCGGGAATCACGCGGTGAAAAATTGTGCCGTCGTACAGCTTATCGGTCGACTTGGCGCGGTTTACCGGGTGCGTCCACTCGCGCTTGCCCTCGGCCAGCTCGATAAAGTTCTTCACCGTCACCGGCGCATCCACCTCGAACAGCCGCACCGTTATCTTGCCCTCGCTGGTATTGAACACTGCATACGTTCCAGGAGAATTTGCCATATTCTGCTCCTCAAAAAATAGGAATTGTTCGATGAAAAATCTTGAGGTCCGAAACCTTCGAAACCAATCTGAGGACAAACCACGTTCTATTGCGGCGAAGCGGTTGGTGCAGGCGCAGCGGGCGCTGCCGGCTCTCCCGGCTGCAGCGGCGGCATTGGCTTGCCCTCCGGAACGATCGTCACTTTCTCGATCGTCACCGGCGACAGCGGTTTGTCGTTGCTGTCGCGAGGTACCCGCGCAATGGCCTTCACCACTTCCACGCTGGGATCGTCACACTGGCCGAATAGCGTGTAGTTCTGGTCGAGCGAGGGATATGCCGCTTCGGTGATAAAGAACTGGCTTCCATTGGTGTTCGGTCCTGAATTAGCCATCGCCAACCGCCCCGGACGATCGAAGCTCAGATTCGAATCCAGTTCATCGGCGAACGTGTATCCGGGCCCACCCATGCCCGTGCCCAAAGGATCGCCGCCCTGAATCATGAACTCAGGAATCACGCGATGAAAAGTTGTTCCGTCATAGAGCGGCTTGTGGTGTTCCACCTTCTGCGTGGTCGGATCGGTCCAGTTCTTGCTGCCTTCCGCGAGCGCAATAAAATTCGCCACGGTGTTTGGCGCCTGCTTTTGATAGAACTGGCAGGTGATGCGTCCCATCGACGTGTCGATCACTGCAAATGGCCCGTTGGGAACGGTCGCCGCCTCGGGAGTCGCCGCAGGTGCGTCGGGCAGCTCTTCTGCCGGTTGTGCAGGCTTTTGCTGTTGCGGCTGCTGCGCCGTCACAGGCAGCCCCAGCAGCGCAAGGCAGGCCGCCGGCAAAACAACAACGCGAAACACGTGCACAAGTCTCATGCCGTTACTGAGGTTAAACTATGCGGCCACGCTGTTGCCACCTCTTGGTCCCCACCCCAGGGCGCTCTTGGCACCGCACCTTTGTTTTTGCGGCTTTGAAGGAGAATGACTCCAGTGCCGTATCGTATCTCCAGGAGGAAGAATTCCTGAATGAGAACTTTGCCTCGGTATCTCACTCTCGCGCTCTGCGCCCTTCTTTCGCTTGGCCTCACCTTTCCGCAGGCCGTCGCACAAAACGATAAGCCTGCCCCGGCAGCGGAGCAGGCCGCCGGCAATAAGTCCGGGGCAAACCAGAACGCCGCCGAAAGCGAAAAGCTCCCGCCGCTGCCTCCCGAAAAAAGCGTGCAGCAGACGATGACGCTCAACGGCAAAACGCTGCACTACACCGTCACCGTCAGCGCCTTCCCCTCGCGCGACAAGGACGGCAAAGTCGCCGGAGAAGTCGTCGTCACCTCCTACACCATGGCCGGTGACAATCGCCCCGTCACCTTCGCCTTCAACGGCGGCCCTGGCGCATCCAGCGTCTATCTCAACTTCGGCGCCATCGGTCCCAAACATCTCAAGTTCGGCAATGAAGGGGACAGTCCATCCGATCCCGCACTGCTTACCGACAATCAGGGCACCTGGCTCGATTTCACCGACCTCGTATTCATCGATCCCATCGGCACCGGCTTCAGCCGCTCGCTTGTCTCTGAAGACGAGACCAAGAAACTCTTCTACTCCGCCGAACCCGACATCGAATATCTTTCGCGCATCATCTACGACTGGCTCGTCAAAAACGACCGCATGAGCGCCCGCAAATATCTCGTAGGCGAAAGCTACGGCGGTTTTCGCGGCCCGCGCATCACCTATTATCTGCAGTCCCAACTCGGCGTTGCGATGAACGGCTTCGTGCTCGTCTCGCCCTACCTCAACCCAACAATCGACAACCATGGCGAGATCTTTTCGCCACTGCCCTGGATGCTCACGCTACCCTCCATCACCGCCGCCAACCTCGAACGCGAGCACAAGCTCACCCCTGAGGCCATGCAGCAGGTCATCGACTACACCGAGGGCGAGTACGCCACCACGCTCATCAAGGGCCGCAGCGATCAGGCCGCAACCGACCGCATGATCCAACGCGTTACAGAGATGACCGGCCTCGATCCGACCTTCGTCAAAGAGTCGGGCGGGCGCCTCGAAACCGAAGCCTACCTCCGCGAGGTCCATCGCGAGCAGGGCAAGCTCGGTTCCGTCTACGACTCCAACGTCACCATGTTCGATCCTTTCCCCTACTCGGCTGAGCAGCGCGCCAACGATCCGCTACTCGCCAGCATCATCGCGCCCGTCACTACCGCGATGGTTGACTTCATCACCCACACCGTTGGCTGGAAGATCGACGCCCGCTACAACGCGCTTTCTTATGACGTAAACCGCCTCTGGCAGGGCGGCGACGAGCTGCGCTCAGGCTCCGTCACTGAGCTCCGCCAGGCCGTTGCCGCCGACCCCAAGATGCGCGTCATCATCGCTCACGGCTGGAACGATCTCTCCTGTCCCTTCATGGGTTCCGTGCTGAGCATCAACCAGATGCCCATCATGGGCGACCCCACGCGCGTCTCCGTCCACGAATACCCCGGCGGCCACATGTTCTACACGCGCGAACAAAGCCGCATCGCTCTCCGCAGCGACGTAATGGACATGATGGCGAAACACTGAAAATAAAACAGCCCGGGACCCCATCCGCTGGTAGCGGATAAAATCCCGGGCTATTTTCTACCGCTAACTTACTAACTCGCTACGCTCGCTTGCGCGGGCGCTACTTACTGCTTCATTCACACCAGCCGCAGAAACCCATCCCGCCTCAACCCCGCCCCCGGAAACACCATCTCCAGGTTCTCCGCGCCCAGCGTATGCGTTACCACCTCGCCCAGCACCGAGCGGAAATCTGTCGTCAGCGCCAAGTCCCGTCCTTGATTCAGTTGCTCATTCGACAGACCCGGCCAGCGCCCGTACACCTTGCCGCCCTTCACGTCGCCGCCCAGCACGAACATTGCATTTGCATGACCGTGGTCCGTTCCGCCCGTGCCGTTCTCGCGCGCAGTCCGCCCGAACTCCGACATCGTCACCAGCGTAATGTTGCCGGCATCGTCGCCCATGTCGCGCCAGAACGCGGCAATGGCCGCTGAAAAATCTGCCAGCCGATTCGCCAGCTGCCCGTTCACGTTCCCCTGATTCTGGTGTGTGTCCCATCCCGTCACATCCGTGAAAGCTGCCTCCACGCCCAGGTTCGCTTTCAAGAGTTGCGCAATCTGCCGCATGCTGTTGCCAAACTCCGAGTTCGGATACTCAGCGCCCGCTGAAGGGGCGTACTGCGCAGGGTTCGCGTCGCGCAGCATCTTCACTGCCTCAAACGTCTCATCGCCCGCGGCGTGGAAAATCCTGTCGCCCGAGTCCGCATACATCGCCTCAAACGCGCTCGCCACCGGCGAAACCAGCGGCCCGCGTCCCGCAATCGAAAACCCATTCACGTTGTTGAGCGCAATCGCCGGAATCTTTCCGGCCAGCGTCCGCGGAACTTCCGCCCCCAGCGCCAGCGCGCGAAACGCCGTATGCTCCTGATCGTGCCGGGAGCACCGGCAGGTGGCAGCCATCGC
>JASIJX010000564.1 GCA_030049955.1 Acidobacteriaceae bacterium | reverse complement strand
TCCATTAAGCCCGGAACTCGAAAAACACTGAGGTTGCAGGTCGGCGCCACGCCGGGAAACCGCAATGACCTGAGCGCCCTTTTGGGCTAGACGGAAGCTGGTGGAGGCTCCGATTCCACTATTGCCACCCGTAATCAGACAAACCTTGTCCTGGAGATTCATTTGACCTTGCTCCACGATTACGATGCCAGAATGTGCTCCTGATCTATTTTAAACTGACATGTCAAAATTTGCACGCTTACAGAGTAATTTTAGCAGATTCGCAAATTATCGAAACATATTTGCTGAAGATATGTAGTTCTGACATGGTAATTTATCGATGCTCGGATCAGATGTCCCGCTGCAGTGGCACTTCGATCGGATCGCGGCACAACGATCCTACCTCCCAAGAATCTGCAGCGGCCAAACAATCGCCCCCTGTGAGCATGCATGGACACTGAAGATCGAAACCCGCACACGTTTAGCGGCGCATCTGGATTTGACTCACGCGGAATCGAAGGCAAAGCCTAATCCGCCATTTTTGCCGAGTGGTGAGGCGGCGCAGGTACGGCCGCGGTGGAGGAGCGAATGCTCAGCGGATCCTTGCAATTGCAACATTACTTGGCTGCGATGGTCGAAGCAGGTTTCTTTGCCGAGGCATGGCCATCTTTGTCGCCCGACTGGGAGCGCCGCAATCTCCAGTCGTTGCTCGCCGGAAGAACGTTTTGCTCAAGCAATTCCGGAACGCCGTACTGCACGTGCGAGCGCATGGCTTCATCGGCGGCAATCGGATCTGATCCAGTGACGACCTGCAGCAGTTGCGCGTGAAAGCCGGCAGGAAGAGTTCGGCGATTGGTGGCAAGATCGAAAAACCAGTTGTAGATAAGGACCTGGTTCTTCTCGATGGCGTCCTTCAACTCCTCGCAGCGCGCGTATTCGGCGATGCGCATGTGCAGCTCGAAATGGAGCGTATGAACGGCGTACTGCAATTCCGAATCGCTGCCGCCGCGACCGAACCGATCGTAGAGCGTGTCGAGTTGCTCGGCCAGACGCATCAGTTCGACGCGCTCTTTCATGGTTGCGTTCGCCGAGCATAAGCGCGCTGACTGCGCCTCCAGCGCTTCGCGGACAATGCAGCGGCCCCGAATCTCCTCGGGCTGAGGGATACGGACCCGGGTTCCGGCGCGCGGGCGGCTCTCCAGAAGCTTCTCACTCTCCAGTTGCCGGAAGGCTTGCGAAATGGGAAGCAGGCTCATTCCGAACTCTGCGGCCAGGCGTCGCGCCGAAAGCGCCTCGCCGGGGCTTATCTCGCCGCGCAGAATCCGCTCGCGAATACGAAAGTACGCCTTGTTCCAAAGCGGGGCGGAGAAGCTAGTGGTACCGTCCTGAGGATGACTACTCATCTCTCAGTCATTCAATACGGTTTTTTATTGCGATGTCAATATAGGATCGAGCGCCAAAGGAAAGCCGGATTGCCCATTCCTGCTCGCTCTATGAGCCGTCTGTTGCGGCTCAAGTCGTTTCCTGAATCCAGCTCTGGTCCACAACATGTCATTGATAACAGATGGATTATGGGGATAGCCTACCTCATACGAAATTCACTTGACTTCTGCAGCGATCTTAAGCTAAGTTTTCCAAACTGATATGTCAATTTGCGCATTGCGCATCGAGTGACTCATTCAGGCTCAGTGTCCACCGGAAATCCAACAATCTTTTCCCGATTTACGCCAATCAACGAGATCGTGCCGCACTAATCCGGAAAAGATTTTGAAACATAGGGACAAACCTTGAAGAGACGCGAGTTTTTGTGTCAATCGGCACGAGCCACGCTCGCTGCCGGACTTGGAAGTTGCCTGGGAATCTCTCCTTCCCTCGCCGATTCGCCGTCAGGTTTGCCGGTGCGCACGCATGGGGCCGATATCGGTTCTCAGCTTCCGGGCACGGCACCTCTTGTTGCCGAGGGCGATTTCGCCGCGCAGATGGTCGACGGAATCCGCCAGTTTCTTCTGACGGAAACGCAGCGGCAAGCCTCCTGTCGCGCACAGCTGTGGAATCGGGATTACTCATCGCCGCAGCGCTACGCGCAATCCGTTGCTCGCAACCGCGAGTCTTTCCGGAAAATCATTGGTGCGGTCGATCAGCGGGTCAAGCCGCAAGGGATCGAGCTTCTGGCCAATATCCAGGGGCCAGACGAAATCGCACAGGGGCCCGGCTACAGAATTTATGCAGTCCGTTGGCAAATCTTTGCCCCGGTTACGGCAGATGCGAACGAGCTGTGGGCGACCGGACTGCTGCTGCAGCCGGAGGGCAAGCCGGTGGCACGCGTGGTAGCAGTTCCCGATGCCAGCTGGACGCCTGAGATGCTTGCAGGCATCGCTCCTGGCGTTCCACCAGAAGCGCAGTTTGCGCGGCGGCTCGCTGAAAATGGCGCGCAGGTAGTTATTCCACTCATCATCGATCGCGACGATAAGTACTCGGGCATTCCTGGCATCGGCATGACCAACATGCCGCATCGCGAGTGGATCTATCGCATGAGCTTCGAAGCCGGGCGACACATTATCGGCTTCGAAGCGCAAAAGATCCTTGGCGCCGTCGACTGCTTTGAGAAGGAAAACGCAGTCTCGCCGGCTCCGATTGGCGTGATTGGCTATGGCGAGGGCGGCTTGCTCGCGCTTTACAGCGCCGCCCTCGACGCGCGCATCGCGGCAACGGTGGTCAGCGGCTACTTTCAGCCGCGTGAATGCGTGTGGAAGGAACCCATTTATCGAGATGTCTGGGGACTGGTCGGCGAATTCGGCGATGCGGAGCTGGCCAGCCTGATTGCGCCGCGCACACTGATTGTCGAAGCAAGCAACGTGCCAGAAGTCTCAGGACCGCCCCCGGCCGATGCGGAACATCAGGACTTTGCCTGCCCGAACGGCGCGCTGAGAACGCCAGCGCCGGCAGATGTCGAGTCGGAAATAAATCGGGCGCGCGCGTTCTATCAACATCTCGGCGCTGAGGGGAATCTGAAGCTGATCGACGCCGCCGGCAATCCGGGCCTGCCAGGATCAGAGTCATCGCTCCATGCATTTCTTGAAGCGCTCGCCAACCGCCCAGTATCGATGCAACCGTCACGAAGTGCGGCAAGAATGCTCGCCGGTTGCGCTCGCGGCCCACAGATGAAGCAGCAGTTCGATGCGCTCGTTGACTTCGCCCAGGCAATTATCCGTAAATCGCCCGATGTGCGAAAGGAGTTCTGGAAAAACGCTGACCCGAGCACAGTTGAATCCTGGAAGCAATCGACGCAATTCTATCGCGAATATATATGGGATAACGTTATCGGCCGGCTGCCCTCGCCAACGCTCCCAGTCAACCCGAGAACGCGCAAGATTTACGATACGCCAGACTTCACCGGGTATGAAGTGATGCTCGACGTGTGGCCTGATGTGTTTGCCTATGGGATCCTCCTGCTCCCGAAGGGCATGAAAGCCGGCGAGCGCAGGCCCGTCGTAGTATGCCAGCACGGCCTTGAGGGGCGTCCGGCCGATGTTGCCGACCCATCAATCGACAGCCATTCCTATCATCACTTTGCAGCAAGCCTCGCCAGCGAAGGATTCATCACTTACGCGCCGCAGAACCCCTTCACAGGAGATGATCACTTCCGCATTCTTCAACGGATGGGCCACCCGCTCAAGCTTTCACTCTTTTCCTTCATCCTCGGCCAGCATGAGCAGACACTGAACTGGCTTTCGACCCTGCCGTTCATCGATCCGAAACGGATCGGGTTCTACGGTCTCTCCTATGGCGGCAAGACCGCTGTGCGTGTTCCGCCGCTGCTCGATCGCTATGCTCTTTCCATCTGCTCCGGAGATTTCAATGAGTGGGTTTGGAAGACAACAACCGTGCTGGATCAGCAAAGTTACATGTTGACCAAAGAATACGACATGTATGAATTCAACTTTGCAAACACGGTGAACTACGCTGAGCTCGCAGAGCTTATGGCGCCCCGCCCATTCATGGTCGAGCGCGGCCACGATGATCCCGTGAGCGTTGATGAACGGGTGGCCTTCGAGTATGCGCGCGTGCGCAAGTTCTACGACGAGCTGAATCTGGGCGAACTCACTGAGATCGAGTTCTTCAACGGCCCGCACGAAATTCACGGCAAGGGGACCTTTGAGTTTCTGAAGAAACATCTGAACTGGACGGGAAAGGCGTGGAGCAGTTAAATGGCGTGGAGCAGTTAAGTGCCGGTTTTTCCTCCCTGGGATCAACATCTCTTGCGAGGGGTACATAAATATTTCAGTTATCACGAATCATCGCCCATTCTTCCGGGACTTTTGCTCGGAATTTTGGCGGCTGTGCTCGCGATTCCTGCGACGGCACTTTTCGCGCACGAACGGGAAGCTCTAATCCCACCTCTGATTCAGGACCAGCATCCTCGGCTCTATTCTCCCCGCATTGCCCGCAATAGGCGGAATCCTTTCTTTTTCTATTGAGTCACAGACTCATAGGGTTATAATCTTTTCCACTTAACCAGCCCACACGCCTCCAGCAAGGCTCATTCTTCCCCGGGCTGATCGGGTGTTTCCTGCGAAAGTTATCGAGGTTAATTGCCATGATCGCGGGGCGACGGCACATCGGGGCACTCTTTGCATTGCAATTCCTGGTTGCCGTGGTTGCTTGCTTCGCACAAGTGTCTAAAGGTGGTGGTATTGAATCCACAACAGCAGACAGGCTTAGGGAGCCAGGTTGGTGGCCGACAAAGCGGACGGCGTCGCGCGAGGACTTCATAGGCTCGGAAGCGTGTGAGCGCTGCCATCGCGGGTTCAAGATACAGGAGTCTACGCCAATGGCGCAGGCCAGCAGCCCTGCGAATGAAGCCGAGATTTTGCGGACGCATGGCGCATTGGAATTTCTCGATGCGCCATATTCGTCTCAAATCGTAACTACGCCGGCAGGCAGCAGCTACTGTGTGAGCAATGGACAACAGAACATTTGCTTGCCAACAGGCTGGGCCTTCGGCGAGGGAGAGGCAGGGCAGACGTATGTCCTCAAAAAAGGCAAAGTGTTTCTTGAAAGCCGCGTAAGTTTTTACAAAACGCTGGGTAATTTGGCTATCACCACCGGACATTCATCCTCGCCCCCAAAGGACATCGAAAGCGCGTTGGGTAGCGCGTTGACTTTGGAAGATGCGCAACGCTGCTTCGGGTGCCACACTACCGCGGCGTCAACGGCTGAAGGATTCGATCCACAGCACGCTGTTCCCGGGGTTACCTGCGAGGCCTGCCATGGGCCAGGCCAACTGCATGCCAGCGCTGGCGAAATGATTACAAATCCAGGCACAATGAGCCCGGTCGACCTGGTCGATTTCTGCGGCGCCTGCCATCGCACTTGGCTCGACGTCGCGTTTACGCCACCCGGCGATCTCGGCATGATTGGAATTCGCTTTCAGCCGTACCGACTTGAGATGAGCCGCTGCTGGGGTAAGAACGGAGATCCTCGGATTACTTGTATTGCGTGTCACGATCCGCACCAGCCGCTTCAGCACGATACCGCCTATTACGATCTGCGGTGCCTGCAGTGTCATGGCGCGGCGAGCAGGCTTCAAGCGCGAATACCGGTCCGGTCATGCCCGGTTGCTACGAAGGGGTGCGTTACCTGCCACATGCCGAAATATGAGGTTCCGGGCCTGCATTCCGCGTATACAGATCACTTCATTCGAATCGTGCGGAAGGGAGAACCATACCCGGAGTAGCGGAGTAAGCTTTCCGGATGCGCTGGCAAAGGCAGCGAGCGTCGCTTCGTACTCCTGCCGGTTTCGAGGGCCGCGAGCGTGGATGAACCGGTGAGGGTAGACCAGGCGGCAGCCAATCAGTTCTTGGCAGGGATCTCTTGCACAGATTTGCCGGCGGAATAGACGGCATGGCAGATTCAAATCAATACGATGCCTAAGCGAACGCCAAGCATGACGGCCTCAGTTCGGCTCCTTGCGCCCAGTTTGCCCATCACGGAGCCGACATGAAACTTGGCAGTGTTCTCAGAGATCTTGAGCCGCACGGCGATCTCCTTGTTAGATAAGCCGTCCGCCATCGCGCGTAAGACTTCGATCTCGCGCGAAGTTAAAGCCTCACGTGGGCGGGAAAGTAGGGAATTGGGAGCGAATGGCAGAACCGTGTCCTGGGTTTCGTCCGGGACGAAGACTCCAAGTCCGGCCGCTACAGCTTCGATCGTAGCGGCGAGTTGCGCGTCAGTCAGGTCAGTCGGCAGAACCGCATGGGCGCCTTGCCTGATAGCGTCGACGAGAATTGCAGGATTGTCAGAAAGCAGCAGGATCAGGGGTATTCTGTTCCCTGAATCATCAAGCGCGATGGCAGCTTCATCGTCATTGTCTACCTCGACCAAATGAACATCCGGCTGCAAATCGGCTGAGGTGACAATCTGATCCGAAGGCGCCACAACAACTTCGAACTGCGGAAATGAGTGAAGCCTGTTGGCGAGCCTCGCCCTGGCTGCAGGCGATGGCGCGGAGATAAGCACGCGGATCATAAGGCCGATATGGCGGGCGGGCAGAGTCGCACAAATGCCGTTCTTGATCTTTCCCGGGCGCCGCGAAGAAATTCAACCCGAGCGATTCGTTCGCCCGCGCCGTCGAGCATGCGCTCGAGATCTTCGATCGAATTGAAGGCGTGGCCGTCGGCGGCGATCAAGAGATCCCCGGGCATCAGCGAGGCCAGATCGGCGGCGCCGTTCTTGATCACTTGAAGAACCATCATGCCCAACCGCATTCTTGCTTCCAGGGAAACCTGAACCGGGCGGACGACAACGCCGAGAGATGCGCGATCGTATTCGCTCCGGAGCCGTCGCGCGACGGCATTGCTGGGTACGGCCAGGCCCAATCCCTCGACAATCATGGTGTTGATTCCTATCACCTGCCCCTGGGCATCCGCCAGCGGCCCTCCCGAATTGCCGGGAGCAAGCTGCACATCGGCCTGAATCCAGTTCATCGGCCCGAGTCCCGGCACCCGGCCCACCGCATGAACAACTCCTGTTGTCAGGGCTCCCTGAAAGCCCATGGGGTTCCCGACTGCAACAACCGCATCACCCGCGCGCACTTCATCCGAGTTCGCAAGCGTCACAGCGGGCAATCCGCAGAGAGGCACACGAAGAATGGAGATATCGCGCGAAGCGTCGTGTTTGGACAGATCAGCTCGTACGCGCTGCCCGTCCCAGAACGAAACTTCAATGTGACCAGCCGAAGTAACAACGTGAGTGTTGGTTACGATCAGTCCGGCGGGATCGACAATGACTCCGGAGCCCTGGCCGTAACGGCCTGCTTTTACGCACACAGTTGAGCGGCGAAGGTTTTCAGAAACTTCTCCAAACCCTGGAACCGGCATAGGTCAACCGCGCCTCCTTGGACGCTCTCCGACAGTGAGATCCAGAGACTTAGGTTCACCGCCACGCACAACGGTCACGCGCACCATTGTCCCAATCGCATTGGAGTCTGAAAATCTCTGAAGATCTTCGACTTGGCCGACAGAGGTGTCGCCGATACCGGTAACGATATCGCCCGGTAGAATGCCTGCTTGATCTGCTGGTCCGCCTGATTCGACGGCAAGCACGATCAGCCCTCCCTCATTCGGTATTTCAAGCCTGTTCTTGAGTGTCTCTGGAATGGGCACCGGCTGGATGGCAAAACCGAGATAGCCGCGTGGGATAAAGCCTCGTTGCAAAAGCTTCTGCGTCACATTAGCGACTGTGGACACCGGAATTGCAACACCGGCTATGCGCGAAAGGGCTGAAGTGGCGATTCCTAAAAGTTGCCCCTGGGCATTCACCACGGCTCCGCCAGAAGAATGTGGAAAGAATCTTGCATCCAGGCGGATGTATGCGTCCAACTGCCCGCCGCGCCAGGTACGCCAGGGGCCGGATTTTGCGCTGATGATGCCCAGGCTCGCATTGACTCCGCTATCCGGCGATCGGCCGACGACGAGCGCCAGTTCTCCCGCTGCAATTTGGTTCGTCTGGCTGATCGGCTCCAGAGCCGATTTCGTTTGAACCTTGAGGACTGAAAGGTCGGTTCCTGGTTCCCGGCCCACGAGCGTCGCTTCTGCGGTTGTTCCGTCTTCAAATGAAACGGAAATTTCTTCATCTTGTTCGATTGTGTGGTTCGCCGTAACAACCACGTCGGAATTCCATATGACGCCACTCGATGGGTAGTTACGCCGGGCTCGTATGCTCACAATGTGTGGATCAACCATGTGCACAAGCCCCGCCAATTCATTCGAAAGCTCAATCAGCGCGTGTTCCATTTGCCTCGCCTCCAAAATCAATTTGGCACGTTGCGCGTTTCCGCACATCACCTAAATCGGTAGGTTCGGGAAAATTCACTTGGATTCGGGCAAGGCTGCGGAGCGAGGCGTAGGCATGCCGGTCCGTACAGGTCAGAATGGAACTGGGCGCTCTAGCCTGTAGTCGTACCGCCGACATCATTGAAGAGACACCGCGCGGCTACTCCGACTCCTTCGCAAAGAATCGTGGAGCCCGGCACCTGCGCTAAAACGAAAAGTTGGTAAAAAACATAACCGTCCGAGTGCCCGGTGTCGGGCCGGAATACGGTCCACTCGCGAGAGATTGCGTCTTCCCGAACAGTGGCGACTCCATTACGCCGTTCGGAGGACCCCAGTTCACGATATTGAGACAATTCAGCGCAATGGCCACAAAGGTGACATTGAATTTGCGCGGCACCTTTTCATCCAATCTCACGCCACCGCCGTTTCCGCTCAGTCCGCGCCCGTTCACGCTGGTATTCACATTCTGTCCCCCGGCGGCATCGCCCTCCTCTTTCATGCGTGGTCCCACGCCGATTGTTTTACTCGCGCGCATGTGAAACACCACATTCGCCGGCCCGGTACCCAGGTTGTATGGGATGATCTGCTCATTAGTTCCCACTGGATTGGGGTTCAGGCACCCAAACGGCGTTGAAACCACGCCCGGGTCACCACAAACTGCATACGTCGGGCGCGCGTTGAACTGGTTATTCTCGGTCAGGTCGCTGCCGATCGTAAAGTTGTAAGGCGTGCCCGACTGTGCGATAAGCAAAGGCGCAAAAATCACTCCGCCCGGCGACGTATATGTGAGCAGGAGAAACATGCGATTGCGAATTCCGAAACTTGCCCGGCCGTAATCGAATCCCGGATCCTGCTGGACCATTGGAACCGATGTCACTCCCTGCGTGTCGCTGTTTGCGTAGTTGAGCGTGTAGTTCGAGTCGAAGCTCAAACGCTTGAAGTGCGCTTTCGCCGTCACAATCAACTGCTGTTGCCGGTAAAACCCGCCGGACTGGAATTGATAGTTGTACGCGGCTGGAGCCGTTCCGGTCACCGTGTATGTGGCCGGATCAAAATCCGGAGCTGTCACGTTATCCGTAAGGTACTGATGCACACCCTGCGTATAGAGATACGTGATGTTCCCCGTCAGCGCTCTTGTAATCTGCCGGTCAACGCCAACACCGCCTTGCATATCGAGCGCGGCATGAAAATGCGAATCGATGGTGTGGTACGACGGCACAGTCGCAGTGGCCGATGCCAGCACCGATGCAGGCTCGGGTGCATTCGGATTGAAGAACGTTGGATTCGTGATGACGTAGCTTTTCTGGTTGATCTGGTTATCGTGAATCGCCTGGATGATATAGGGCGTGCCGGCTGAGGACTGAAACGAAGTCGGCACAGTGAACCGGTTATAGAACCATCCATAGCCGCCGCGCACCACGGTTTTCGCTGCGCCCGTTCCCTTGTATCTGGGACTCCACGCAAATGCCAGCCGTGGGCCCCAGTCCGCGTGGTCGCTGATCCAGTTTTGTCCTTCAAGGCGCAGCCCGAAGCTCGCTACCAGGTCTCTCCGCGCCCGCCAGTCATCCTGCAGAAACAGCGCCCCGTCGAACAATGTCGCGCGCGCCAATGGATTACTGACCACGGTTTGCGAGTAGAGCGCCGGCGTCCCGTTTTCATACGCCGTCAACGAGCTGAAGGTATACGTTCCGTTTATTCCTGAAGTTGACGAATTCGCGTCGCGCTCTGCTCTGAGCCGCGTGCCGAAGCGCAGCGCATGACTGCCCACTGTTGCCGTTGAATAATTCTGCAGCTCAAAGTCATCCTGGTGGTCTTCGACCACGCCCGAACTCGCGCCGCCCTCAGTAAAAGCGCCTTGCACCGTCACAGCCGGCGTAAAATACGCAGCCGTTTGCTCGTTGCGAACGCGCCGCCATTGGAAATGCGTCTCGTTCACCAGGCTCGGGTTGATCACGACGGTGTCGCCGATCTGCAATGAGTTGTCCTTGTTGTTCGAGCTGGTTGCCTGCGTGGGCAGATTGAGAGTGCCCACTCCGCT
>JASIJX010000085.1 GCA_030049955.1 Acidobacteriaceae bacterium | reverse complement strand
ATCCGCACTGGGATTGACGAAACCAAACCGCACATACGCGAACTCTGCTGCCGCAATAGCGACGGCAGCGATGACGAACCCGGTCCAGAACTTACGCATAGTGGAAATCCTCTTTGAATTTCCGTGCCTTTCAATACCAAACTCTGATCCCGAATACGAATTGAGATTCGGCTGTCCTCTCGTGAGCTTGCCGTGCGTATACAGCGGAATTGCCATATTCGCCGTGATAGGCCCAGCCGACGTAAGGGGCAAATTTCCGGCGAAATTCATACCGGAGCCGCGCGCCAGTGTCGATGTCCGAAAATCCGGAGCTGGTCCTTCGCGCCGGGTCGTTTTTGTTGTAGAAGTTCAGCTCCGCTTCCGGTTGGAAAATACACCTTTGTGACAGCAGGAGGTCATAGGAACCCGTAATGCGCCCGCCGACATAGCCGCCGTCGCGGATATAAAAGGTGGGCGCGATTTGGAAGAACCCTGGAGCCAATCCTTCCATGCCGACGGCCGCCCAAAGACGACGCGGACCGGAATCCAGATCGGCGCGCAACCCGATTTGTCCATCAAAGTAACGGAGCCGCGGGAGGGGGCGAGCGTACAGCGCCTCCTGATCGCCGTCGGTAACGGAGCCGCCGCCCGCGAATCCTTCGGATTTAAGCCAGAGACGGTTCATGTCTCCGCCAATCCATGCTTCACCATCCCAGCGGAAAGCTGCGTCATTTTCGCCAATGCGTCCTTCCAACTGATCGAAGAGTACATGCGTGAAGAACTGGCTTTCAGACATAGGAGCGTCAACGGTGGGAGTAGTCGCTGAGACGCCTGTGGACGGTGGCGCCTGCGGGGAGGGTTTCTGGGCATTTGCTTCAGGAGCGCCAATTGCAAATGCAAGGCAGAGCACCAACTCGCCGGCGAGAAACCAGCTGTTCGGGAACCGCGGCTTTTCAATTCGGCGCATCACGGCAGCACCACCACAGTCCGGAACATGCCCGCTTCCATGTGGTAGAGCAGATGGCAGTGAAAGGCCCATCTACCCGGCGTGTCGGCGCTGACGAGAAAACTGATTCTCTCGGCAGGCTTGACGTTGACAGTGTGTTTGTATGGGTTGAACTCTCCGTTTCCATTCTCCAGTTCGCTCCACAGTCCATGCAGGTGGATGGGATGTTCCATCATTGTGTCGTTGATGAGCACGAACCGGGCGCGTTCGCCGAGGTGCAGGACAATGGGATTCTCCTCGGGGGACTTCTCTCCGTCGAAGCCCCAGACAAATCGCGTCATATTTCCGGTCAGGTGTAGTTCGATCTCTCGCGTGGGGGCTCTTCCATCGGCGCCCTCATAGCGCGCACGAAGATCGGCATAGGTCAGAATCCTTCGATTCGTGTCGTGCAGGCCTACACCCGGATCGTTCAGCCGTTCGGTTACCTTTATCGCAACGTTGTCGACCTGCGGACCGACGCGGAGGTGAACTCCATTGGATGGTTTCAGATGTGCTTCTGCGTTTTTGATTTCGGATTCCGGAATCGAAACCGAAGGCTTTACACCGGGCCCTGGTTGCGGAAACGGGATCATGCCGACGTTCCTGGACGGTTTCTTTTCATTTGGCGCCCTCGTTCCATTAGCCACAGCTATCGGCATGCCAATCATGTTTCCCGGGTCCATTTGCATTCCCTCTACACTTCCGGAGGAGATGTCTTGCTTCGTCATCCCGTCGTCGCCGGCCATGTTGCCTGTCTTCATCCCTTTCATCGATCCCATCCCCATGTCGCTCATTGGGCGAGTCGGGGCAGGGTCGAGAGAAGGAACGGGTGCTGTCATGTCCGGCCGGGGGGCCAGTGTGCCGCGGGCAAAGCCGCTGCGATCCATTGACTCGGCGAAGATCGTGTAGGCACGCTCTTCCTGTGGCTGGACGATGACATCGTAGGTTTCTGCCACGTTGATGCGGAATTCGTCCACACTCACGGGTTCAAGGTCGTTTCCGTCGGCCTGCACTACCGAGAGCTTTAGTCCCGGGATGCGTACATCGAAGGTAGTCATTGATGAGCCGTTGATGAAACGAAGGCGGACACGTTCCCCGGGCTTGAAGATTCCGGTCCAGTTCGCATCGGGGGGATTGCCATTGACGAGGTAGGTGTATGTCGCGCCAGTGACATCGAGAATGTCCCTCGGGCTCATGTTCATCTTTGCCCATGCCAGCCGCTCAGACAGAGTCTTCCAGAAGCCATCCTTCCTGGCCGCAGATATGAAATTCGGCAGGGTATAACGGTGGAAGTTGTAATAGTCGCTCTGCTCTTTCAGATTGCTGAAAACTACTTCAGGGGCAGTATCGGTCCAGTCGGAAAGAAAAACGACATAATCGCGTTCGGACTCAATCGGATCCTTGAGTCGAGGCTCGATAATAAGCGGCCCAATCAGTCCGCTTTGCTCTTGAAACCGGGTGTGGCTGTGGTACCAGGCCGTGCCGTGCTGTTTTATGGGGAATCGATAAACGAAAGTCTCGCCCGGATCGATTCCGCGGAAACTCAGGCCAGGAACGCCATCCATGTCACTGGGGATGCGGAGTGAGTGCCAATGAATCGAGGTGGGCACCTTCAGGCGATTGGTTACGGAGATGGTTATCGTATCTCCCTCCCGCCACCGGAGAAGTGGCCCGGGGACAGAGCCGTTGACTGCGGTCGCGATCGCTCGACGCCCGGTAAAGTTCACGGGCAAACGATCGATGGTTAGATCGAAATGCGTGCCGGATAACTCAGCAAGAGGAGTTGCACGGGTTTCCGCAGTAATCGGTAAGCCGTCAAGCAGAGACAATGCCGCTCCTGCGGCGCATCCCTGCACAAACCTACGGCGTGTCATAGGGAGAATTAAGGAGTTGTGAGCAGGTTCCTCACGATCCATGGATGACCTCACGGTTGTTCACGTGCGACGTTGGCGTGCGCGCGAAAGCGAACCGCAATCTCGCTGCGCGAATGCGATTATTGCGAATTCTGAGGACGGATTCAGGCGAGTATGTTCAGCCTTGCGACGCCCTGGTTAGGACTTGCCGCGGCAAGCGCAGCATCGTCCCGAAAACAGCAAAGGGATCGGGGGAGTCTAGATTCGGAGAGAAATGGAAAGGGCAGGGTCTGGGTTGTTACTTCGTCGGTCCCGCGCATGATAGCCGCTAAGCGCCAGCGCAGGAGCAATTGGCGCGGCATCGGGCGAGGGGAGAATTGCAGAGGTGACGACAGGGTTGAGTCTTGTCGAGTCCAGAGAACTGCGCACAATAAAGCTGATGTCGGCCTTGCAGACCGAAGAGGAGCAGTTGTCGTCCGCAACGAGTGTTGCTCCTGAAGAATGGCTCTGCTCGACCGCCCGAGCCATCGCCTCGCAGTGCATCATTGTCGCATGACTGTTACCCGATGAACTCGCTCCCTTAATAGAACAACGAATATCACACGCCGACGACGACATCTGAAGCAGAAGCAACAGACAGAGCAGGACCGGCGATGCGATTTTGCGCGCCATTGATTCCGATACTAGCACCGGACGGCCAAAAGCCTGCCAAATTTAATACCGCTGCCCTTCGCCCTCGATGGCACACGCAACAAGCTGAAGTGGAATTGCCGGTTACGCGGGTGGGCTCAAGCTTCGTTGATCTCTGGACCCGGATCGCGCTTTTTTCCAGTTTGTATTCGTGAAGGAAGATCGAGAAGTAGCGTTGGAATAAGTAACATCAGCAGAGTAGCTCTTCCCGTCGACAATCGTAGAGAAAAACCACATTGGTCATCAATTGGCTTACGGTGGAAGCGGAGACGGACGCAGCCGACGCAAGTAGAGATATGCTGGCCATATAAGCCCTCCGTTCCTAATGAACGGCAAAGGCGACGAATACCTTAGCCGTAAGCCATTAAAACGCAAAAGCGCAGCCGCGCCCTGTACGGTCAAACTACACACTTTACCCTGGATAGGAAAAGTTCCTGTACCGCTGCATAGATTCGTTCGATGACCGGCCGCCGGTAATCCCATTTTGGATCCGCATCGGGCCGGTGAACGGCCATCGTGGCGTTAGCTTCATAGAGGAGTAGTTGTCCTTGTGCATTCAGGCCGAAGTCGATTCCGCCATAGTCTAGTCCCAGAGCTTCCTGAATCTGCATGAGTGCGGTCATGACCGCGGGGCCCAGCACGCCGGGCATATCGCGCAGAAAGCGCGCCTCCTCGACACGATGTTGGGGATGGTCGGCCATGTCAGAGCTGAAATAATGAATCTTCCACTGCCTTGAAATGGCCAGATGTACGGGATAAAGCTTCCCGCCGACCATCAGCACACGGTACTTGCGAATGTTGCCATCAACACCCTGACCGTTGAGGTATTGCAAAACGAGGAGATCATCGCCGGGTAACGCCGCTATCGATGCGCTCAGATCCCCCGGCTTCTCGACGCGGATAAAGTTTTTTCCCATGTGGCAGCCTGGCGTGCGCACCAGCAAAGGGAACTCGAAGCCCTGGTCGCGTAAATCGCCAGCGGCGGCCGCGGTTATCAGGCGCTCACGCGAACATTCGAAGCTGCGCGGAGCAATTACGCCGGGAATGCTTCCCAAGCGCTGCGCATTCCTGCAGCGGCCTGTTGCCAGAACCTGAGCAGGCAGATTGATGACAGGCGCGGAAGAGCGCGCGAGCACGCGCTCTGCTGCAGCCAATGCCTCCGAGCGCACGTCGGCGTCGCCAACGGCGTTCACGATCAGCTCGTGATGCGGCAGGACAACCGAATCGTCAAAAAACTCCATGAGTACGACGTATGTCTGAAACAGACGATCATTCAAAAATCTCTGTAGCAGTACATTTCCAGCATTCATCGAAAGCAGCAGCAACAGAGGCACCGGTTTTCCGGTACCGCGATAAGGCAGTTTGAGAACAGCGGGCCATCGCAGAGCCATGCCCAGGTGCGAAACGGCGTGATGGCTGTCGCCGAGGGTGGAATATGCGCGATAGAGCCCGGCATGAGCCTCTTTGGATCCGGGATCGTCGCCGAGCATCTGCCGGTAAAAAAGCACTGCCTCCTGGATCTTCCCTTCGTCAAGCAAGCGTGAACCGCGCGCTCCAAGGCCAGGAAGACGCAAGACGCCCGGAGCAGGAGCTTTCAAATTTATCGGCAATTGTGGCGAGGTTGTCCGCGCGCCGATCATCCGCAGACTCCCCGGAGCTTGCGGCCGATGCGCAGCGTCTCCTCGACAAGCATGTCGATTTCGGCGCAACTGGTGCGGTGATTGACGATAGCGGCGCGAATTGCGACGCGCCCATCGAGCGATGTGACGGAAGGTGCGACCAGGCCGGACTCCTGCAGTTCGATCACAAGCTCACGATTGAGCTGGTCGGCATCCAGAGCACGATAGCGAAAGCAAACGATGTTCAACTCCACCGGCGCCATCAGCTCAAGCTCCCGAGCTGTGGCGACCCGTTGTTCCAGATACCGGGCGAGCTCGCAGGTGCGGGCAATCGCACCGCCCATAGCTGCGGTTCCGTAAACCTTGAATGTGAACCATGTCTTCAAAGCGCGAAAACCGCGTGAGAGATCCGGCCCAAAATCGCACGGCCACGGCGAACCTGCAGCCAGCCCGCGTGTCTCTCGCGACAGGTAGGCGGCGGGAGACGCAAAGGCTCGCTGGTGCAGCTCTCCATCTTGTACGAGAAGAAAACCCGCATCGTAGGGGACCTGTCCCCACTTGTGAAAATCGAACGCCAGCGAATCCGCGCGCTCGATGCCGCGCAGGCGTGGAGCGTATTCCGGAGCCAGCATCGCCAGTGCGCCGTACGCACCATCGACATGGAACCAGAGCCCTTCACGCTGGCACAGGCTTGCGATGCTGTCCAAATCATCCACGGCACCGGTATCGACTGTTCCCGCTGTTCCCACAACCAGAAACGGCGAGCATCCGGAGGCACGATCCTCAGCGACGGCATCGGCAAGCGCGCGCAAGTTCATGCGGCGACGATGGTCGACTGGGATCAGGCGCAGCTGGTCACTACCAATGCCGGCGAAGTCAAGTGCGCTGCCTATGCAACGATGAACCTCCGCGGAAGCATACGCGGTGAGCTTTTTGGGGGGATGAATGCCAACACCGGTGCGGCGTACTAAATGCCCCAATGCAGCATCGCGCGCCACCAGCACCGCGATGAAGTTGGCCATGGAAGTTCCGGTAACAAAAAGGCCGCTGGCGCTCGCTGGGAAGCCGAACAGCTCGCACATCCAGCGCGTGATCTGCCGCTCCACTTCAACAGGAATCTGATTGCGTCCGCCGGCATTGGTATTCATCGCAGCAGCCAGCATCTCCGCCAGCATGCCCACGGGCGTACCACCGCCGTGAACCCACCCCATAAAACCGGGATGCGCATTGCCTACCGTGTATGGAAGGATATGGGATAGAAATTCCTCGTGCACGCTGGCGAGATCGGTCGGCGCAATTGGGAGCCTGACGTTGAATCGCGCCCGTGTCTCTTCGGGCGCCGGTTGCCACACCGGGCGTTCCCGAATGTTCTCGAGATAACCAAGCATGTCATCCAGCATGGTGTGGGCGTGGCGGCAAAAATCAGGCCAGTGAGTCGGGTCGAGCGAGGCCGAGTGGCGCGGCTCTGCCCGGTTACGCTCTCGCAGATGACCGAAATGATCGATCGTTGTCGGGATTTCAACGGTTGACTGCATCGGCACTCAATCCCCGGAGAATATCCGGAATGCACTCTTCATGTTCAAGCTAGTCTTAGATTGAGCGTGATCTGCTGCAGCTCTCTAGCTGCTTAACTCGATTTCTCTCGCGTGTAATGCCGATATGGGAACATGCTTCATCGATTCCCGAAACGGTCGTGCCGGGCAAGCCCTCGTTGCAGTCCTTAGTAGAATCTGTCGAGTTCAGCTTGTAGGATTCAACAAGTCATTTTGGCTTGTTTTGGGAGCACAGATGTTTATCTTTGTTGAACTCTGTTGAAGCCTCGGCGTTTCTTTGTTGACAAGGTCATCGGGCTCTCCAATAATTGCTCCATCTTCCCCATGCATGCCCAACCGGGCTTAATCGCGCCTGCGTCTTCCTGAGAGTTGTAGGAGCAAAGACTCCTGGCAACCAATGATCTTTGTGCTGCCTTGCATCGAGCGCGCACGACTACGTTTCCATCTTCAGTACAACAGGGCCGCACCAGAGCTGCCTTAGCGAATGTTTGCGTCTCGCATCGCTCAGCTTTCGTGCGACCAGAGGGAAATAATGGGTCAGTCTACTGGAACTACTCGCCGTCATTTTCTGAAGACCTCCGTTGCCGCTGCCGGAACCGCCGCCCTCTCGCGGCATCTCGCCTTGGCTCAGACCCCGGCAAAGTACCGCCGCTACAACGTCACCAGCCCTGAAGGGCAGAGGGCGCTTGCCAGTTATTCGAAAGGCATCCAGGCGATGCTGAACCTGCCGCCGGATCATCCGCAGAACTGGTTTCGCAACGCGTTCATTCACCTGATGGACTGCCCCCACGGCAACTGGTGGTTTTACGTGTGGCACCGCGGTTACGTTGGGTACTTTGAGCAGACCATCCGCAACCTGAGCGGTGATCCGACGTTCGCCATGCCCTACTGGGACTGGACCCAACTGCCGCAAATTCCAGACGCAATGTTCGACGGTGTGCTGACGCCGACCGACTCCGCATTCGCGCCCTTCACCAGGGACATCTCCACTTTTACATCTTTCATACAGCCCGCGCTCAAGCGATACTGGGATTGTCTCAACCCCGCCCAGCGCGTCCAGCTTAATCGCCGCGGCTACACGAGCTTCGATGCGATGTGGAACGATGTGACGGGCTACACGACGACACCACCTCCGCCGCACATCGACCCAACTAACACGGCCTTTGCACCAACTTCCATCGCGCGCTATCTGAGCCGCACCAATCCCAAGCTGCCCCCGGACGTGGCCTACAACGTCTCGCCGTTTGTGGTTTATGCGGGGCTTCTGCCAACCGACTTCTACGACCCAATTACTCAAATCAGCTTTAATAGTTCCAAGGCGCCCTCGCACAACACCCCGCCCCAAGGCAGGACTGTCTTCTCGACCTTGGAGGGATTGCCGCACAACAGCACTCACAACTGCATCGGTGGTTTACCGCCGATCTCCAATGGGCCGTGGGGCAATATGACCAACAATCTTTCCCCAGTAGACCCGATCTTCTATCTGCACCACTCCAACATGGACCGGTTGTGGGACGTATGGACGCGCAAGCAGCAGGCTCTTAAACTGCCCTACCTGCCTGGCAAGGAGGACTTCTCGACCTACGCGAATGAGCCTTTCCTCTTCTATGTGGATGGCAACGGCAAGCAGGTCGGCCCCAGCATCGCTGCAGACTATATATCCACTTCCCGATTCCAATACGATTATGAACCGGGCTTTGGTGAAGCAGTTGTCAAACCACCCAGCGCCAAATTGACTGCGAAACATGCGATAAGGTCCGCGCAGGGATTGATGAAGGGGAACGCTGCCACAGTAATGCTCCCCGCCAATGCGGTTACAGCTAATCTTGCGACCGGCTCTCCAGCATCGCTCATCGCGCTGGTTACCCTGCCTCGCCCAACGGATGTTTCTCCCAATCGTCAGTTCGATGTCCTGGTAGGCGCGCCGTCCGACGTGACTCAGGTAGGCGCGGACAGTCCTTACTATGCCGGCACGATCGCCTTCTTCGGCGGCGACATGCATATGCAAGGAATGTCCAGCGATGCGACCTTCCTGGTTCCACTGCCGAAGCGCAAGGAAGCCTATCGGGGACTGGCTGCGAGCGGCGGTACGGAGGCCGTGACCATCCGGGTTGTGCCTTCGGGCGGCGGAGCATCGGTACTCAAAGCTGTAACTGTGCAAGCGTTGTAGGCCATGCCATGCTTGCCTTTTTCCCAACTCTCGTTTTCGCGTTCGTCGGAATGCAAGCTGCGCCGTCGCCCTCAGTACCACCCGCAACGGCGCAGTCCCGGCAAAACGGCGACGCTCGCAAGATGACGCTGGTCTTGCCGCATGCGCTGCGCAATGGGGAGACGGCGTGGCTGCTGGTGAAGGTCGGCGCGATCGACCACAACCAGATCCGGCTCACGACGCAGGATGGCCGCTCTCTTGGCACCATCTCTCCATTTGGCGTGCGCTCAGGTCAAGCCGCCGGGACCTACACGGTTCCGGTGCCCGCGGAGGCTTTCCACGACGGGCGGCTCGCGCTGCGGATCTCGGTTGTGCAATCCGGCCGCGCTCCACGCGCTCCCACCAGCGAGGAGGTAAAGGGTGTGCGCCTCGTGACTCGACAGTCTGGAAGCGGCCGTTGAGCGGGGCCAACCCTTAGGCCTTCAACAATAATCGGCGACTATTGTGCTTGTTTCGGAGCCGGCATTGGGGGAGTGCATGGTTCCTACAGGCCATGCGCCATGCACGCCAAGGTGCGAAGAGAGTGGGCAATTTGAACGCAGTTGTTGTCGTTACAGACCCGTTCAAGGAGAACACTGTGAATCGAATGATGCTGAGATACTTTATTGCGACAGTCGCCATTTCCGGTTGCTGGCTTCAAGCGCAGTCGCAGATTCGGGCGTTCCAGCAGCCGCCCACGCTGAAAGAAACTCCGCAGCCAGGAGAGAAGTCGTTGTTGCTCACGGCGCAAGCGCCGGGAACCGCTTCGAATTGCAACCCACAGGCGAACGTATGGACGGATGGCAACATCGTGCATGTAAACCTGGACATCGTGCGCGCCCATTTTGCGATCTTTAATCCGGCCACCGGAGTCAATGATCCAGTGGAATTGCGCTCCTACGGCGGCTGCCCGACGGGGCCTACCATCGAGGTTGATCCGGGCACGGTGCTGCGCATTGACCTGAACAACAAGCTCTCCGTAGACGATCCCACATGCCTGCCTGACCCACCTGCATATCTTCATCTTTATCCGGGAGTCGGCTGCTTCAATACGTCTAACCTGCACACTCATGGCTTGCATGTTTCGCCTACGGGCAACAGCGACAATGTGTTGTTGAACATCGCGCCGCAGACATCTTTTCCGTACGAGATCAATATTCCCTACGACCACCCGGCGGGAACGTTCTGGTATCACGCGCATCGGCATGGTTCGACGGCGATGCAGGTCGCGAGTGGGGAGTCAGGTGTGCTGATCGTACGCGGCGAGCGCGAGTACAAGCAGCCTTCGCCGGGAGAGAAGCCGGAACCGGCAGACATCGACACGATCCTGCATGGAGCCGACAAGGTGCCGTTCAAGGATCAGATCTTCGGTTTTCAGCAGATTCCGTATGCCTGCTTTCTTGCTGATGCAACGGAGCCGTGGGCCAAACTGCTCACCTCGAAGGGTATCTATGACTACGCCGCGTCGCAGGCATCCGGCACGCCTCCGCCATCCGCAACTGCACCCTGGGTCTGCCCGGCGACTTCTCAGGTGGCGCACTCACCGGGTGTAGTGGAGAACTTCGGTCTGCAACTGTTCTCCGCCAGCGTATGGGACACGAATGGCCGGTTCACTACTGTAAACGGCGTTGTCCAACCAACGGCCACCATCAAAGCGGGTGAGATTCAGCGTTGGCGGTTCATTCACGAAGGCATCCACGACACGATCAATTTGCAGATCGTGAAGTCGAGCAAACCAGCAACCGGGCCCGACTTTGTGGCAACCTCCGCGCTAAAGGGCAACCGCTTGGAGCAGGCTGCCGAAGTACGCAGAGAATGCAGTGCGACTGCAAGTACGCTCGTCCCGCAGTTCCAAATCGCCGACGATGGCCTGACGCTGACGAAGATCCACGCTCTCGAGGGTGAGAGCGCGCCTGCCGTGGAAGGTTCGAACTACCTGCAGCCGGGATACCGCAGCGATATATTAGTGGTGTTTCCGTCCGACGGATACTATTGCCTGCTCGATCAGCAGGCTCCGGCTTCACAGCGTGTATCGACAGGACCAAACGGGATTAACGGCGGAGGCTCCGGACCCTCGGAGCCGCAACTGCTGGCCTACATTCATGTGGTAGGCGGCAAAGCGGTGAGCGGCGATCTGAGGCAATATGTTCAGCAGACGCTATACGATGGCAATCCGCAGTTGCCTCCGGCGGTGCGCGATGGCCTCAGGGCGGGGAATCTTGAACCATGGGCGCCCTTCACGGAGCTGCCGCCGGTGACCGATCCAAAGGCCAAGCCACAACAGGCAGCATTTGAGATTGGCCCAAAAGGCTTCACGGTCAATGGGGTCAGCTATAAGCCGGACGTCGTAAACATCACGCGGCAGGTGAACACTGTCGATGCGTGGGAGTTGACCGCGCCAAGCAGCAAGCAAAATCCAGGCGAGCCACATATCTATCACATCCATGTGAATCCGTTCGAGGTGATGGATGTGACGTCAGACGCGGATGGCACGTCCATCTTTCAGCCCGATGGCAAGTGCAAGGCCAGCGTCCTCAAGGATCCGATGCAACTAGCGGTTCAATATTGCAATCTGTGGCATGTCTTTAAGGACACGATCTTTGTGGAGCCTGGTTACACAGTCCATACGCATACGTTCTATGACCGATATATAGGCGAATTCGTGATCCACTGCCACATCCTGGACCATGAAGACGCTGGCATGATGCTCAACATCAATATCGTGCCGAACCTGAATGCGCCAGGAGGTGGTCTTGGAATGAGCAGCATGAACGGCACGAATGGAATGAGCGGCATGAGCGGAATGAATCACAACCAATAGTAGGTTCTCTCCCGGAGTGAAGATGGCACTGAAGGTTGGCATACCTTTGTACGAAGGGTTCGACTCATTGGACGTGATCGGACCCTTTCAGACTTTTACGTTTGCCGGGATGGAGCGTTACCTGATCGGGCCGGGCGATGCGTCCGGTCCGGTCGCGGTGACTTCGTTTGAAGGCATAAGTCTGACCCCGGATAAGACGTTCGAGAGCTGTCCGCAACTGGATGTGCTGTTCGTTCCCGGCGGCTCCGATCCGGTTTCAGTCTTGGCTGCCGGGCACCCCGGCAGCAACCCGTACCTTGATTTCCTGATCCGCCAAGCTGAGGGTACGCAACTGGTGTGTTCAGTTTGTACAGGCGCACTGTTGTTGGCCGGCGCGGGATTACTCAACGATCATTTGGTGACAACGCATTGGGCCTTCAAGGATGTTTTGCGGCTGTTTCCGGTACATGTTGTCGATGACTACCGGCGTTATGTGCAAAGCGGCCAACGAATCACAGGTGCGGGCATCTCGTCGGGCCTAGATGAGTCCCTGTATATTGTGTCGATACTTTATGGGCTCGATGTTGCGCGGCGTTGCCAACTGGCGATGCAATACAACCCCCATCCGCCATTTCACTGTGGAGACCCTTCTGATTCCGAAATCCAGGATGATCCGGCAATGGTCGAAGATCGCAAGGCGTTGTGGCAAGTATCCGATGCGGCAAAAGCGGTGGAGCGGTGGTTGCGTGATCCCAAGGCAACAGCGTGAGCCTGATCACCGTGCGGATATACTGCTCGGTCAAGATGGCGGCCGCCGATAAGGATGTACGCCAGGAGTTCTCGATGCGCCGTTGGGCAGGATAGGAGACATTTTCCTTTGGCCGGGAGGGTCCCAACCAGCCCATGGCTGATGTCGAAGCCAAGTTCCCGGAGAGTCAGCGGATCGCCACGTCCCCTTGCTCTATTTCCGCTATAGCTGCTCGGGTCACGGCCACATAGCCGTGCTCTTTGATCTGCTCGGCGCGGGCGCGGTAGTGGTCGAGGTCCTGCGGAGCCCAGGTTCCGAGCCCATCGACATAGCGGTTACACATGCAGAAGACTGCGGCAATGAGCACCGTGTCGTGAATCTCGCGGTCGGTGGCTCCCTCGCGGCGGGCGGCGGAGATGTCCTCGGCGGTAACACTTTTGCCGCTTTGCTGCACCTTGCCTGCGATGTTGAGTAGCGCCTTTAGCTTTGGCGAAATATCAGCGTGGATCCAGTCGGTCTTCACTTTCTGGACCAAAGCTTCGTTGTGATCTAACTGGGCGGCAGCAACGGCTCCGTGAATTGTCTGACAAAAGTAGCAGTCGTTGCGCCAGGAGACGTGCGTGGCGATCATCTCGCGCTCGCCGGGCGTGAGCGTACTCTCCCCTCGCAGCAGAGTGTTTACCAGCTCGTTGATTGACTTAGACGTTTCGGGGCGGAAGGTCATCGGCCCGAGAATTCCTGGGAACTCCTGTCCAAGCTCCGGCGCAATCGGCAGCTCAATCCAAGCCATCGCAAAACTCCTGTGCTGATCGTTGCGGAAAGGGTGTTGGGAATCCGCAACAGCATGGTAGAAGTGGCGCGGCTTTCCGCGCATCCACCTGAAGTTGGAGAAAAATGCCGTCCTCCGTTGGGATGTGTCCTCCAGCATGTGTCAGTCATAATTTCACTCGCCGGACGTAATCCCCAACTCACAAATACAATCCCGGCTCATTGAGACCATGACGACCAGCCCCACGCGGGACCCCGCGGGTCTGCGCGACTCAGAAACCGGACTGCGCTACGCCGGATGGCGCGTTGCCGCGATCTGCCACATCGGCGTGCTTACCGGGTTCGCGACGGTTTTCATTTACAGCTTCAGCTTCATGGTGCAACCGTTACACGATGCCTTCGGCTGGAATCGAGAGCAGATTGCGCGAGCCTTTTCGCTCGCGGCAGTCTCTGTAGCCTTTGGCTCGCCTCTGATTGGCAAACTCATCGATCGCTTCGATCCGCGCAAGCTGATTACGGCCTTCATGGCAGCGTTTGGCCTGGGAATTGCGGGGTTCGCCTTCCTCACGCCGCACCTGCTGCAGTTCTACGCCAACGCCGTGTTTGTTGGGATCGCCGGAACCGGAACGTATCAACTTGGCTATGCGCGCATAATCGCTGGATGGTTTGAGCGCAAACTGGGTGCGGCACTGTCGATTGTGGTAGCGGGGTCGGGCGTGGGCTCGTTCTTGGTGCCGCCGATTGTGCAGCACCTGATCGCGGCATGCGGCTGGCGGCAGACGTATCTGTATCTCGCAGCCTTGCCGCTGCTGATCGGCGCGCCTCTGACCTTCGCCTTTGCGCGTACCGCGGACGACACACATCGAGCTAAAGCAGCTCCTGTGACGACTCGCGACAGCGCCATTGGTTTGCGCTGGGCGGAGGCTATCGCTTCAGTGCCGTTCTGGTTACTGGTGCTGGGTGTGTGCGCTCTTTCGCTAAGCGAGAACGGCGCGCTCGCGCACCTGGCGCCGATGCTGAACCAAGCCGGTCTGCGTGCGCACGAGGTCGCCTTCACTGCATCGCTGTTGGGCGTCGCCAGCATCATCGGACGGTTCGCTCTTGGGTGGCTGCTGGATTACGTCAAGGGATCGGTGATCGCGGTGGGATCGCTGCTGGCCGCAGGATCGGGCATGTTCCTGCTCGCGCACGCGCACACTTTCGCGGCGGCGGGACCGGCGGCCCTTGTCGCCGGACTCGGAGGCGGATGCGAACTCGACCTGATCCCGTACATGCTGCGCCGCTACTTCGGGCTGCGCGATTTTTCTGCGCTTTATGGGCTGGTCTACACCGGTTTCGCGCTGGCCGGCGCCATCGCACCGCTGATCCTGGGCCACATATATGACGCGACCGGATCTTACACCGCAACGATGAACCTCTTCTGCGGCGCGACCGTTATCGCCGCCTTCGCTATGTTCGCCCTGCCTGCGTATCGATTCACCGTGCATGCAGCAACGGCGGAAGAACCCGGTTCCGCCGTATCCGATCCCGTTCTTACTGTCGACAAAGGAGCAGCCCTTGAAAGCCGTTGAGCAGGAACCGATGTGGCTTCCCGCCGTGGAAGCGAATCCGCAGCCCAGCCCCTATGCCGACCTGATCCGCGTGGCACAATCGGCGGGGAAGGAACACTGGCAGATCTGGAATCTGTTCGCCTTCCGCCCCGAAGTGACCTCGCATCTGGCCAGTTTCACGGAAGGCGTGATGCGCAGCCCGGCTCCCATCAGCGGCGCGCTGCGCGAACTGATCGCCGCATACACCTCATGGACAAACAAATGTGAGTTCTGCTGGCGCTCGCATGCCGCAGTGGCAGCGGAGATGCTGGGCAACGAAATACTGGTGCTGCAGGTGCTGGAGGATCTCGAGTCCTCGCCGCTTCCAGAGCCGGAGAAGGCGCTGATGCGATTTGCGGGCAAAATGACCCGCGAGCTGTCGCAGATGGAGGAGGCGGACATTGCCCGGCTCCGTGAGTTCGGCTGGACCGACGAGGCCATCTACTTCACTATCCTCGTCGTCTCGCTGTTCAACTTCTACAACCGATGGGTCACGACATCCGGCGTACACCCCGTCTCGCCGCAGATTCACCACGTGCACGGGCAACGTCTGGCGGTCAGCGGCTACGAGCCTAAAAACCGCCTCGCCGGAATTCAGGCGAAGGGTCTGTAACGCATATGCGGAAGCCCGACGAGGTATCCACGGTAATGCAAAGCAATTTTTGAGGAGCCAGAATGACCCGCAATCTGTTACGAACGCTCGTACTTTGCTTCGCTCTAGCCGGCACCGGTGCGGCCCAGCAACTCGCGACGCTCAACGTGACCGTTTCCGATCCCGCCGGTCACGTTGTGCAGGGCGCCACCGTCAGGGTTAGCAATGCAGGAATGGATTTTCTGCGTAACCAAACCACCAACCACGCCGGACTGGCCGTGCTCAATGCGCTGGCTGCGGGAGAGTACCGCGTGGATGTGGGAGCGGCCGGATTCGAGCCATGGCAGGCGCCGCTTACGCTGACGGTGGGGCAGAGCGCATCGATCTCTGTAATGCTGCGGATTGCTTCCGTGAAGCAGAGCGTTACCGTGTTGGAAACCTCGACAGCGGCGATCGACACCGACACGCCAGAATCGAGCGAGGTGATCACGCCGCACCAAATTTCCGATCTGCCGATCATCGGGCGCGACTTTATTGATTTTGCTCTGATGACACCCACGGCGAACGTTGGTCGCAGCACTGCGACGGCCGCGCAGTCTCCTTTTCAGGAGACGGTGCTGCAGCTCAGCTTCGGCGGACTGCGCGAGACGCACAGCTCGTTTTTCGGACTGGATGGCATGGATTACTCCGTCAGCCTTTCCGGAGTGCAGCATGTAAGCCCTTCGCTCGACTGGGTGCAGGAATTCCGCGTGGTGGATGGGCCCTTCACTGCGGATAATGGCCGCAATCTGGGCTCGGTTGTCAACACGATTACGAAGTCCGGCAGCAACGATCTGCACGGATCAGCGTATGAGTATTTCCGCAACGGTGCGCTCGATGCCGATAATCCACTCTCGGCGCCCGGGCTGCACACACTGCGCGTGAATCAGTTCGGAGCCGACGCCGGAGGGCCAATCCGGCACGGAAAGACTTTTTACTTCACCGGATATGAAGGGCAGCGCCGCGGAGAATCGCCGATTTACTCCAGCTTCATCCTTGGCTGCATCGACCAGCCGAACTGCATGGGGCCGGGGACGCCGAGCATCAACCAGGTGAAGCAGATGTTCGGATTGCAGCCGGAATCCCTCAGCTCGGTGCTGGAAACCGACGACTACGACAAGTCGATCGGAAAAATTACGCAGGTGTTCAGCGAACGGAGCATCCTGACCGCTGGATATCTCTTCGCCGACGATCGCAAGGGGGATATTCCCACGGCAGCGCCAGGGCAGGGATTGCCGTCCACCTACCGCGACAATCCTGTCCGCGACCAAACGCTGTTTGGAAATTTTCTCCACATAATCAATCCGCGCTGGACTGCAGAGAGCATTCTGGATTTTGGCGATCGGCTCTTTCATATGACGCCGCACGGAGCGGGATACGAGCCAACACTCGACGTCTCCGACACGCTGGTCTCTGGAGGATTCACGGGCAGCGTCTCGTATTACCGCGAGCCACATTTCGAGGCGCAGGAGAACCTAACCTGGGTTCACGGTGCGCACTCGCTGAAATTCGGCGGCGGATTTGAGCCTGTATGGATTGCTGCGCAGACGACGTTCTTCAGTCCGGGCGGCGCCATCTTCACGCCGCAGAGCTTCTTCGGCGCAGGTGAGTATGCCCAGCCCCCGTTCGGGCCAGGCACTCCCGTGCAGTTCCTCTTTTTGGAACCGCGGTCGTATTTCGGCCAGCAGCTCCCCGTGCGTCCGCTGCCGTTTGCCGGGTCGCTGTACGCCGGGCCTGCGGCTTCTGCTTTTACCGATGCGACCAACCTACACTTCTGGCATCGCATGGCGAATTTCTACGGGCAGGATCAATGGAAAGCTACGCAACGTCTGTCGCTCACCGCGGGCGTGCGCTACGACTTCGATGTGTTCCCATCGGCATCGGACGTGCGCGTGATCGGCCCGATGAATCCGACGAACTACGACAATGTGCAGCCGCGGATCGGCTTGGCGTATGCGCTTCGCGGAGGCAGGCAGGTGGTGCGCGCGGGCTTTGGTCTGTTTCGCGGACCTTGGGACTACAGCGATCTTATGGTCGGGTGGCAGGGCGCGTCGGCGTTCACGTCGATGGACAATCCCTACGTGCAGGACTTCAACACGCCAGACGGCGTGGTCGGGCTGGGGCCGTCAGGTATAGTCGGAGTTTCGGGACCGGTCCTTGCGTCGCAGGCGCTTCGCTCCTTTGCTACAGCGGGGGCGTATCCTGCGCCGTCAGAGTTGCAGCAATTCCCGCTGGGGTATATCCAGCGGAAATTTCCGAATGACTACTCGGAGCAGGCGAGCCTCGAGGTTGAATCGCAGCTGGGCCGTGGCTGGGTGCTGACCAGCGGATATCAATATGTTCACGCGCTCGATTTGCCGGTTTACCTCAGCGTGAATGGCATTCCCAATGGCACTCTGCCCGACGGCCGGCAGTCGTTTGCGACTGCCGATCCGCGTTTCGGGTTTGCGCTGATTGCCACACCATCCGGATTCTCCGATTACAACGGCGGCATTTTGAGCCTGCGGCGGAGCTTCGCGGGACATTACAGCGTGCTGGCAAACTACACATATTCGAAGTCGATTGACATTGCCACGGATGTGCAGCTTACCGATACGCCACAGGATTATCTTGATCCCATGCAAGACCGTTCCGTGGGCGACAACGATATCCGGCATCGCGCGACGATAGCGCTGGTGGCTGAGACGCCGAGCCAGTGGTCCCGCGCGCTCCGGAACTACAGTTTCTCGACGCTCAATACCCTGCAGAGTCCGCGCTACTATTCGATTCTGGCGGGCTTCAACGTGCTCGGAGACGGCTTTCCGTTCTCGGATCGCGTGGGGAATATCGGACGTAACTCATATCGCGGCGCGTCGAATTACGACACGGACGCGCGGCTGGAGCGCACCTTTCGGATCACCGAGCATCTCAGGACGCAGGCGAGCCTGGAGAGCTTCAACCTGCTCAATCATCGCAACGTGCAGAGCATTGACCAGGTATACGGAGCGCCTGACTTTCTTGGCCCCGTGCCGCGGCAGTTCGGTGATGGCATCGGCAGCCCCGCAAACCCCACGTTTGCGACACCCAACTTCACCGGACCAGCACGGCAGCTTCAGGCCTCCGTTCTCATTAGCTTCTAACCTGAGGAGAAACGAACATGCCCCATATCGCTCTCGAAGAAGGTATTCCCGGCATCGTCAGCGCCTTTTCTTTCCGTCCAGAGACGGCAAAACCGATGCGCGAATTGGCAGAGGTTCTGCTGCGGGGGCCAAGCTCACTGACCAGCGCGGAGCGCGAGATGATCGCGGCTTATGTCTCCTCGCGCAACGAGTGCCGCTTCTGCCAGCTTTCGCATTCGGCCGCCGCGGCAGAGCACCTTGGTGGCGGTGAGTCGGATTACGCGCTGGTGGAGGCGGTGAAAGCCGATGCGAAATCGGCGCCGGTTTCGCCGAAACTGAAAGCCTTGCTGCACATCGCCGGCAAGGTGCAACAGGGTGGTAAGGCCGTTTCCGCGGAGGACGTTGCCGCGGCGCGGGCACAAAGCGCGACTGACATGGAGATTCATGACACGGTGCTAATCGCGGCGGCCTTCTGCATGTATAACCGCTATGTGGATGGACTCGCGACTTGGCAGCCGGAGGATCCCGCGAGCTATCGGCCGATGGGTAAGCGGATGGCGCACGAAGGATACATGCGCGCTCCGGAGCCTGCAGCAGTACGTTGAACACCCCGGCGTGAATCTGCAGAGCCTTTTCGGCCGCACACTCGCCCAAGAGCCCTGTTCAACGAACACATTATCACCGATGCACTCACCGAGCGAAACTGGACCTCTCGGTGGTTAACCCGGGCATTCCGTGGCCGCGTATCTGACAAACCCCGATCAGAACGGCAAGGTCTTAAGCGGCGCGTTGTGGTGACTATAGATGGATCAGCCCGCGCTTCAACGCACTGACGACAGCTTGCGTGCGATCGCCCACATTGAGACGCATGAGGATGACGCTGACGTGACATTTTACTGTGGACTCGGTGATTCCAAGCTGGGATGCGATCTCTTTGTTGCTCTTCCCTTTGACAATGAGGTCGAGCACCTCGCGTTCACGCGCGCTCAGGTCAGAGTTGGGTATGCGCGAATTCAGCGCGCGAGACACGGGCTGGGGTAAGAAGCGCCCGCCGGCATGCACACGGCGTAGGGCGCTGACCAGTGCATCATGCGGCATCCCTTTGATGATGTAACTGCGTGCTCCTGCCTGCAGAGCCTGATGAATATCCTCATCGCCCTCGTAGGTGGTGAGCACAACAAACTTGGCGTTGTGGTGACGTGCGGTGAGGGTGCGAATGGCTTCGACGCCGCTCATTCCCGGAAGGCGCAGATCCATAAGCGTAATGTCGGGCAGGTGCTTCTCAAACAGTTCGATGGCCTCTTCGCCACTGCCCGCCTGGGCTACTGCGGTCATATCAGGCGTGGCATCGATGATGGCGGCAATGCCAACGCGCATGATTGGGTGATCGTCGACAATAAGAATCTTGATTCTTGCCGCTTCTGCCATATCGTCTGGTTCATCCATCGATTGCCTCCAGCTTGCTCTTTTTGGGCTCTCGCTGTAAAGCGGTCTTATTGTGTTGTGAGCTCAAGCTGATATTCGGGGACGAGCCGAATGCGATTCAGCGTGTCGATCTGTCCCTCCGGCGCGAAATGTGGAGGATCAGGAATCTCGAAATATATGGGAGCATCGTGCCGCAGCGGCAGAATGCTCAACTCGAATGTGCCGGGCTTATCTGGGGTGAGAAACCGCTTCAGTCCGATCATCCACGGTTTGCCATTGTAGAAATTGTCGTCCAGAAGTCGATGGTCCTGCGTGAGACGCGCGACGTTACCTTCATATTTCACGTCGAGGAAAAGTTCGCTCAATTCACAGTTTGCTCCGGCCGGAACCGTAATCGACCATCGGGCTGCTTGAGGGAGTTCGCCGGCATCGGGAGCCTGGGCTACGCCGCGCGGACGCCACGATAGTGCGGGGCCAATCTTAACCGGTGGTGCGGTTCCTGCCGCCTGAACCGGTTTCATCTCGACTGAAAAATTCCATATAGGCGCCTGTGCGGTAAAGGTGGCCGCCTGGCTCGTTGCGGTTTGCGATGCAAGCGGCAGCGCGGCTTTAAACGGAGCCGCATTTGGCGGTGTGAGCGTGAATTGGAACTGTCGCGTGCCGCGTGAGCGCAGCCAAATTCTCGCTGGATGCGAATCTGGATCGGCGACGAAATCCTGGTCTGTGATGAGCAGATGCTCGCTGCTTTGTAACCGCACCTTCCAGGCATTCTCGGCTTCGTGCGTGGTGAGGACGACGAACCGCAGCGAATTGCCTGAGCTTGAAACGATGTCGATGGATGAGTCAACACCAGGCTGAATCCCGCGCACGTAAACGGTGCCGGCGGCGCGGACAATTTCTCCGGTTGAGCTTTTCACCGTTCGAACCGTTTCGGCATCGAAAGCGAACTCGGGCGAGATGCCTGGCTGCGCCTCGAAGTAGACGATGGTTACGTGCGGTTGCTCAATTCGCGTAAAAAGCTGTGCGGTTGCGTAGCGAAGGGTTGCGCCCTCAAGAGGTAGATTGAAAGGCCAGATGAAATACGCTCCCGAGGGCAGATCGATAGGCCGGCTTGGCACAGCCAGCGTGCCATGGGGCAGGCGGAGAAGAAACTGCGCTGCTGCCCGTGCGGGCGCGGGATCATTTCGGATGTAGTTATTGAAAAAGATAAACCCCCTATCGCCGTTCGACCGCACCGAGGCCCGAGGAACGGAAAGGTCGGCCGGGTTTGCAGGTACGACGTCCGGGGGATGAACGATCATCGGCGCGAGCTCGCTGCCAAAATCGTTGAGGAAATATTGAAAGACTTTCAGTTTCCGCAGAGAGGCTCGCTCTTGTCCGAACTCGCCCAGCGGGGCCTGGAAGTCGTAGGACTTGATGGGAAGATCGTTGGGATAGCCGGTTTCCTGCGATTCCTGCAAAGTTGATAGCTTGCCATCCGGATTCTCGCCACCCTGGAACATATAGGTTCCATAGAGATTGACGCCTGAGCCCAGCATCACTGGAACCATGGCAGCGATGTCGTCTGGCGCAATCACCGGGCGGCGATGATACGTATCCTCAATGCCGCC
>JASIJX010000084.1 GCA_030049955.1 Acidobacteriaceae bacterium | reverse complement strand
CGTGTCCATCTCCTGGGTCCACGGCCGGATAACGAGGGGCAGGCCAGAATCCAGGCCATGGAGCGCGCGATCGAGCGCGATAGCCATCTCATGCGGATCACGTCTTGACCGCACCACAAGCCACGTGTCGCTGCCACTATGTTGTTCGAATGAGAAGAACATGGCCGGCTGCTGATCTTCGGTCATCGTGCGGTATTCGCCGTCTTCCACAACTCCTACGACTTCCGCTTGATTCCCACCCCAGAATTTGAAATGCCCACCGACAGCTTTCTCGACCGAGCCGAAGACTTTTACAGCAAACTTGTGATTGACGAGCGCAACGGTCGGCGCCTTCTTATCATCGCTGAAACTCAAGTCTCTGCCAGCGAGCAATCTCGTGCCCGCCGCTTGAAGATATCCGGGGGATATGTTGTAGTCCATCGCATCGGCGATCATATTGGTTGGGCGGTAGTCAGTCGTCGTGTCGGAATATACATAAGAATCGGGGCTGCCCAGGCCCAGTGGGAGCTGGCTGATAGTACCAACGGATGTAACCCCGGGAATTGACGCCGCTGCGTCGAGCATCTGCCGCTGCGTCTGCGGCACACCATCGCCGGAATAGCCGGCCATGTGGAGATCGGTATTCACCAGGGTCACGTCTTGCGGCGAGAACCCGTAGTTGCTGTCGAGCGACCTCATCAAGCCACGAACCGCTACGAGCGACGACGTCACCAGCACGGCACAGATCGCAATCTGCGCCACGAGGAGCACGTCGCGCAGCGCGAATCTCTTCACCCCGGCGGCACCGGATGATCCCGTCCGGATCACCTGCCAGGGATTGGAGCGCAATATCTGACCTACGGGCACAACACCAAAAAGTAATCCACTGGCGAGCGCGAGCACCAATGCCACGGCGTAGGTGCGAATGTCGGGATTCACCGGCACGTTGATGGGAACATCCGGAATTGGATTCCACGCACTCAGAGCGTGCAGGACAAAGACGCCGCCCGTCAGCCCAATCAATCCCCCGGCGAACGAAACAAGCAGCGCCTCTGTGATCAGTTGACGAAGGATCTTAGCGCGCCGGGAACCCAGCGCGAGGCGCAGCGCCATCTCTTTTGCCCGATCGGCCGCGCGAGCCGCAAACAGGCTTCCCAGGTTTGCGCATGCCGCGAGGAGAATGAGTCCGGCGAGAAGCATCAACCCGGCCATAAATGCCCTCGCAGGACCACCAAGCAGATCGCCAACGAGACCCGGATGAGCAAGGCTGAATTTGATTCCTTCATCGTCAGCGGGATAAGTTTTCGCCAGCCAGGCGCCGATCGCATTCAGATCTGCCGTTGCCTGCTGCGGCGTGACTCCGGATTTGAGATGCCCGACCACCCAGGGGTTGTGATTGCCGCGATATTGCAGGTTATTGGAGCCGCTTATAGTAGGTTCCTCAACCAATGGAATCCAAAGCGCTGGCGTAAAGAAGAGTTCCGTGCCGCGGAACTCGGGCGGCGCAACGCCGATGACAGTAAAGGGATGCTTGTTGATATCGAGCTTTCGGCCGATCACGCTGCGATCCTGATGAAAATGGCCGTGCCAATATGCATAGCTCAGCACCACGTAGGGGGCGCTGTTCATGCCCTTCTCATCGGAAGCGTGAAAGAAGCGGCCGAGATACGGCTCAATTCCCAACGCGTCAAAGTAATTGCCACTGGCCAGATACGGCCAGGCCATTGACGCATTGCCGCCGGTGTCCACGCTGACAGCCCCGGTGACCTCATACGCGAAGAGGCTTTCGAAGGTTCGATTGCGGTCGCGCAGGTCGATGTAATCCAGGTACGACTGCGACGGCCATTGCAGGCGCTGCACCATATAGAGATTCTGGGCACGGGGAACGTTCACCGGACGAAGCACTAAAGCATTCAGGACGCTGAACACCACTGCGTTCGCGCCGATTCCCAGGGCGAGAGTGACGATCGCGGTAAGAGTAAAGCCCGGCGACTTGCGCAACTGGCGAATTGCGAGTTTCAGATCGCTCAACATTTGCAGCCTTTTGTCTTGGGTTTGGCTTTCATGGGGTTTGGCTCCGTGTTGAGCTTCGTTACGCACGCCGCAAGCGCGCGGTTCCGGGAAAAATTCAACCGCAGTGTGTTCGAAATTGAACAGTTGTCTTACGGAACGGTCATTGTTACGGAAGCGTGACAGTGGCGTGCACCGGCCAAGCCTCCTGTTATCAACGCGTGATGATGATCCCGATTTGGCGAGCCGCTTGCTATCGTTGTGGGCAATGGATATCGCCCGTCCCGACATAAGACAAAAGAAACAGCGCCGGATGCTGCTTTGGACCGGCACAGTGGCCATCGTCATTGCGGCACTTGCCGTCATCATTCTGCGACTGAAGCCGGCTGCGCCCACGGTGGATCGTTCGACCATCTGGACCGACACGGTGAAGCGCGGACCGCTTGTGCGCCAGGTGCGCTCGTCGACCGGCGTTCTAGCGCCGCGCGAAGATTCCATCGAACTGATTCCGGCACAGACCGATGCAACCGTGGTGCGCATTCGCATCCTGCCCGGCGCGCAGGTTACGCCTGACACGGTCATCATGGATCTCGCCGATCCCGAACTCCAACAGGAGCTGCTCAATGCACGGCTGGCGCTCCAGGCGGCTGGGGCCGATTACAAGAGCCTTCAGGCCCAGCTTGAAAGCACTTTGATGGACAAGAAGACTGCCGCTGCGCAAGTGGATGCCGACTATACGCAAGACCAGTTGCAGGCCCAAACCGACAAAGCGCTCTACGATCTTGGAGTCATATCCGGGCTTGCATATGAGAAGTCGAAAAGCACCGCCGACCAGCTCACGGCGCAATACCAGCTCAGCCGCCAGCAGCTCGATGTAAACCAGAAGGCAATTGAAATCCAGCTCGCCTCGCAAAAAACCAAGATCGACCAGGCGCAGGCACTTCTTGATCTGTATGAGAAAGAGTCGCGGGCGCTTGAGGTACGCTCTACCATCGCCGGAACGCTTGCGCCGCTGGCCACACCGGTGCAGGTGGGGGAACATGTGACGGCAGGAACCAGCGTGGCCGAGGTCATCCAGCGCGACAAGCTGAAAGCCGCGCTGCAGATTGCCGAAACCCAGGCGCGCGACATCCAGATCGGCCAGCCTGCCTCGATCGATACGCACAACGGTGTAATTCCCGGCCACGTCATACGAATCGACCCCGCGGTAGTGAACGGAACGCGCACCGTTGACGTACAACTGGATGGGCCGTTGCCACCGGGAGCGGTTCCACAGCTAAGCGTGGATGGAACCATCGATCTCGAGCGCATGAAGGATGTGCTCTACGTGGGCCGGCCGGCGCTGGGCAATGAAGACTCCACGCTTAGCCTGTTCAAGGTGGAT
>JASIJX010000563.1 GCA_030049955.1 Acidobacteriaceae bacterium | reverse complement strand
GGCGCCGATTTGGCCGTGCCGCTGTGCGAATCGCGGTTTCACGACAGCCTGGCAAGAAATGGCATTGCCAACGCGCACGAGGCTCGCGTGATACCGCCGCAGATAAAAAACAAAGTTCCCGCGCAAATCACGCGAGAAGCGATTAACGCCGGCAGCACGACACACATCACCAACTATCTCGTCGTCATGGATGTGGTAGTGGACACCGAAGGCCATCCGACGGAGGCGTGCCTGGCGCAATCTTCGGGCTACGGGCTGGATGCCAGCGCTGCCAGCGCCGTGGAGCAGTACCGCTGGGAGCCGGCGACCAGGAGTGGCAGGCCGGTGAAGATGCGCCAGCCGGTCCATTTCCAGTTCGTGAACCCGTTGCCGCCGCCGATGAGTCCGACGCGCCGCTAGATAATAACGGGCTCAAAAATAGATAGGTGGAACGGAGGCGCTTGCGAGGCCCTAGCTCAGCTCTGCCAACGTCTTTTCCAGACTTGCCACATCTTCCACGTTGAGCGATTTGAGGGCTGGATCGATCTGCTTGAGCAGGCCGCAGAGCACTTTGCCCGGGCCGACTTCGACGTAAACCTCCGCGCCTGCCTGCTTCAAAGCGCCCACGCAATCGACCCAGCGCACTGCGCCCGTCACCTGGCGAATGAGCGCATCGCGCGCGGCCCCGGCAGTGGTCACCATGCCGCCGGTCACGTTCGCGGCGACGGGAATCTTCGGATCGTTGACCGTGAGGCCGGCGAGCACACGCGCAACTTCTTCCTGCGCGGGCTGCATGAGCGCACAGTGGAACGGCGCGCTGACGGGCAGCGTGACGGCGCGGCGCGCGCCTTTGGCTTTGCAGAGGGCTGAGGCTTTTTCGACGGCCGCTGCAGCGCCGGAGATCACGGTTTGGCCGGGCGAGTTGAGATTCGCGGCCTGGACCACCTGACCGGTTTCACGCGCGGCTTCTGCGCAGGCCTCAGTCACCTGTGCTGCGTCAAGCTGCAAAATTGCGGCCATGGCACCTTGACCAGCGGGCACGGCCTGCTGCATGGCGCGGCCGCGAGCTTTGACGGCGCGCACTGCATCGGCGAATGAGAGCGTGCCGGCGGCCACGTGCGCGGACCACTCGCCGAGCGAATGGCCGGCTGCGAGCGCGGGTTTAATTCCCTGGGCGATTCCCTGTTGAACAAGCACGCGAGCGGCAGCCACGCTCACCGTGAGGATGGCCGGCTGCGTGTTCTCGGTGAGGCGCAGCTGTTCTTCAGGCCCTTCGAAGCAAAGCCGTGAGAGGGCAAAACCGAGTGCGGCATCGGCTTCGGCAAAGGTCTGTTTAGCAACGGGAAAGCGTTCGGCGAGTTCGCGGCCCATGCCTACGGCCTGCGAACCCTGTCCAGGAAAAAGAAAGGCGATCTTTGCAGTCATTCCAGAATGGATTGTAAATGGCAGGGAATAGGGAATAGGGATCAGGGGTCAGGGAATAGAAATCAGTGGACGGAGATCAAAAATTTTGGGCGAGAGCTGCTGATGATGCGCTGTTCTCTGAACCCTGATCCCTGTTTTCTGTTCCCTGCCTTCTTCAGTTCCACCGCTTCTTGTCGTCGTGATCATCCTGATCGTGAATAATCCGACCCTGGCCATCGAAGCGCACCGTCTTGCCCTGCGAGCGCATGTAGACCTCGAACTTGCGCGCGGCGCGGCGGCGCTTCCAGCGGTAGTAGCGGTTGCGCAGCCCGTACCAGCTTTCGCTCATGGCGAAGGAGATGCCGCGGCGCGGCGCCGAGCGCACGAACACGAGGCCGGCGAGCGCTCCGCCCAACTCGGCAAATGCGTACATCCGCTGCTGACTGAAAAGCATCGCAATGGCAATCAGGGCATAGATCACGGCAAGATAGCGGGCCTTGATACCGATGACGAAGAACATCAGGAATTCGGTATCGCCATAGAGCACGCCGATGGCCGCGAGCAGGCCGAAGATACCGCCGAAGCAGCCGTAAAGCGGGATGGGCGGCAACGAGTATCCGAAAGTGCCGCTCATGGCGTAAATTGCCAGCGCTCCAGCGGCGGTGCCGAGAACGGAAACGGCATAGAGCCACAGCACCCAGCCGGCGTTGTGAAAGCTCTCGAGAAACCCGGCCAGAAACCATAGCGACAGCAACTCGAAAAGAACTGCGAGGATCCCTCCAGGGGGATGAATAAAGCTATAGGTAAGCGGCTGCCACAGGGCGCCGCGGAGAAAGGCCTGGGGAGAAAAGGTAAGCCAGGCGGCGATTTGGCCGGCCGTGGCAGAAAGCATGCTGCCGATGGCCAGCGCAAAGTACGTGCAGAGATTGACCAGCACCAACTGGCGCGTGGCGCCGCTGAAGTTGGGGAAGGCGAATGGACTGGAACCGATTCTGCGCATCGTACCAAACAGGGTATACGTTTCCGCGTACGGGTGTCATGGATTTTGCCGCGAACGCGGGACCAGTGGCCGCCGCCGGCGCGGCCTGCGCCGGCCGGCCTACATTGAAACCTATTCGCCGCAGCCCCTTGACCCGGGACGCGGTTCTTTCTAAAACTAGAGCGGGACCGAAGCCAAACGCCCTGTGAGATGGGCGACCCGGATCGCGATCTGGATCCGGGGGTGACTTTTTTGAGAGCGAAAAGTCATTGGGAGCGGCGGCCCCGGGCATCTTGCTTGCGGGTTACCCGGTGTGCGATGTTGGAGCGTAAGCAATCAATTCAAGAAACAACTTCCCCTGGATCGAGAGGAGGCTTCCATGCCCAGCTGCCCGGAATGTGAGAACGACCTGGACATTGAGATGGACGAAGTTGAAGAAGGCGACGTGGTTGCCTGCGAAGAGTGCGGAACGGAGTTCGAGGTGGTGGGTGTAGAACCGCTCGAACTGGCACGCGTAGAAGAAGAGGTCGAGGAGGACGAGGACCTCTACAACGAGGAAGAGGAGGAAGAGTGATAGCGCGAAGGTGGATGCAACTGGTCCTAGCAGCACTGGTTTTCGGATTGTTCAATGCTGGTCCGCAGGCGACGCTCGTGCCGCAGGCCGCAGCGCAGAACCTGGGCGAACGCACCGTATCGGGAACCGTGCTCAGCGCCGCTTCCACTCCGGTGGCCGGCGCGACTGTCTTTCTTAAGAACGAGAAAACCAAAGCCATTCGCAGTTTTACTTCTATCGAGAACGGCCATTTCCAATTTTCCCAGGTGAACAAAGACCAGGACTTTGACCTGTGGGCGGAAAAAGACGGCAAAAAGAGCTCCGTCAAAACCGTAAGCTCCTGGGACTCGCGCACCGACTTTGTCGCTGACCTGAAGCTGAAGTAAAGCAACTCCGTGCACGTACAAGGCCATCTCAATTGCGGATGGATGCCGCAACGCAGCAGTCTATGCGCCGGCCGGGCACGGGGAGTGTACGCAGGTTCGACGCCAGCCACGAATCCATTTACCCGCTTTCCGTCCTCACTCTGGCGCCTGCCGCGATGCACGAGCAGGCGCCGCCCTTCCATGATGTGCCTGATGACGATGTCTGGCTGGCGTTGAGCCATGCGCCTTTGCGCGGTGAACTGCTTCCCTGTCCCTGACTCCAACTTCATCCCTTAGAGAGAGTCGCCAATGTCTGCAGCTGAATTCGGCAACTTTGTGCTTACAATCGCCGTTTTGCTCGGCGCTGTCCACGGTCTTGGCTATCTGGCGGAGCGGCTGAAGCAGCCTCGGATCGTGGGCGAGATCCTTGCCGGCATCCTGCTGGGGCCGTTCGCTCTCGGACTCATCGCTCCGGGCGCTTTCGGCGAATTGTTTGCTTTTTCACCCAGCGCCAACACTGTGATGGGTTTTCTTTACCAGCTCGGCCTCGTCCTGCTCATGTTCTGCTCCGGCGCAGAGACACGGCGGCTTTTGGCCAGCGAAAACCGCAATAAGACTATCCTGCTTATCACCGTCTCCGACATCGGCAGCTTCCTCTTTGTTGTTACGCTGGGAGTTCTGGGGCTTATTCCGCTGGCGCGGCTCACAGGTCCGCTGGGCCGGCCGTCGGGGACACTGCTGATTGTGGCCATCGGCGTCTCGGTGACTTCGATCCCTGTGATCTCGCGCATCTTCTGGGACCTGGGCATCATGCGCACGCGGTTTGTCAGCTTGCTGCTTGGCTACGCCGTACTTGAGGACATCGCTCTCTGGGTGGTGCTGGCCTTCGCCATGGCGATGTCGAAGACTGAGTCGCTCACTGGCCAGCATCTGGGCACCACAGTGGCCGCGCACGTGGTCAGCACCTTCGTTTACATGGTTGTTGCCATGGTGTTTATGCCCACGGTGCTGCGCTGGCTGGGCAGGGCGCGCTGGAACCTGCTCAACAACGCCTCGCAGATTGGCTACATCGTATTCGTGCTCATGGCCTATTGCGCCATTGCCGCCGTTACCGATGTCAACCTGCAGTTCGCTGCGCTGCTCGCCGGCTATGGCGT
>JASIJX010000562.1 GCA_030049955.1 Acidobacteriaceae bacterium | reverse complement strand
CGAAACCGCGCAAGATGCATTCGAAGCGTAGGTGCCCGCGCCGATAATCGGCGAGTCGCCTACGCGGCCCCAGCGCTTAGCCTGCGTGCCTCCGGTCGAGGTTCCAGCAGCGATGTTTCCCTGTCTGTCGAGCGCCACCACGCCTACCGTTCCGTACTTGTGCACGTCGGGCGACTCAACCTCGGCCAGGGGAGTCTTCGGCTCCGGCGGCGCGCCCGCGGGCCGCGGCGGAATCGGCAGGCCTTCTTTCTTTAATTGCTTGATCAAAGACTGCCAGCGGCGCTCGGTGAAGAAGAAGCTGGGATCAACCTGCTCGAGCCCGGCATACTTCGAGAACTCATCGGCCCCCGGCCCAACCAGAAAAACATGCGGCGATTTCTCCATCACCGCGCGTGCCAGGCTGATCGGATGCCGCGTGCGCGTTACGTCTGCCACGGCTCCGGCCTTCAGCGTCGCGCCATCCATGATGGCCGCGTCGAGCTGGTTGGTTCCATTGGCCGCAAACACGGCTCCGCGGCCCGCGTTGAAATTCGGATCGTCCTCGAGAATGCGGATTGTGGCCTCGACGGCATCGAGTGACGACCCGCCGCGGTCGAGCACCTCCACGCCTGCCTCGATCGCGGCCTTCATGCCCGCGCGATACTCAGCTTCCCGTTCCGGCGTCATCGATTTGCGTTCGATCACGCCCGCGCCGCCGTGCACCACGATTGCCCACCGATGGTTCTGCTGCTGCGTCCCCGCAGTCTGCTGCGCTGCCGCTGCTGTCGCGCTCATCGTTATCGCCCCCACACAGATCACTCCCAGAATCGATCCGCCCAGAATCGATCTCCCCAGAATCGATTTCACGATCGTTTCCGGAATCGCTTCTCGCCACATCCTCCGCGTCAGCGTCATCCATCCTCCTTTCGCCAGACGGCACATGTCTCGCAGTACCGCGGCGCCTGCCCGGCTGCACTCCGCAAAAATAGTAACTGCGATCCTATATCCTGCGCAGTAAAGAAATGGTGGAATGTCTCGTGGGAAGAAATGCGCTCCCTCGGCGGATGAAGCATTCGCTGGGGCAAGGTGAATCGGCGGATCGCGCCCGCAGCCACAAGCTCGCACTTGAACGCCGGAATCGTGCCGCCTTGAATCCAGTTGCACAATCCTGATGCGGCTCAGGCTGCGCGATGCTTGCCTCTGCCGCGATGCTGCAAGGTTGCGGCGCTACCCAGGTCCAGGTCGGTGTGCGGGTCGGAGCTGGTATCGCCCGGCAGCCGCGTGCGCAGCCGTTCACCCCCGGCCGCCTTGTTCTCCAGCTCGGGCAGTGCGTCGATGTCGCGGTCGACTCCCTCACCTGGCAGAGGAGCGCCTATCTTGGCGATGATCGCCTCCGGCGTTGGGCCCGATGAAGGTATGTCGTTAAACTCCGGATCGGATTCGAGCGTCGGCCCCACGTGATGAATCGCCGGCACGCTCACCTCATCGCCGCAAGTGTTCTCCATCTGCCACGGCTCCCGCAGAGCGCCCGCGTCGCTGTGGCTCCGTGCCTGCTCTCCGGTTTTGGCGCTTTCTTTTTTCTTTCTGCGAGGCGTAACGCCGCTATCCTCGTGCTTATCGTGTTTCTTTTCGCCATTCCCGGCCATAGCACACCATCCCTGTCCAATTCGGAAGCGCATGAACGCGCAGAAGTTGCCCTTGCGCAGCGCATGCGCGGGCATCCTGCGGTTGCCGCTCTCCATCTCACCCCCCATCCGGAGGTGCGCCGCCATGGCGAAAAAATTCGAGAAGCGCGAGCCTGCAGGTTTTACGCCCCACACTTCGGGCCTTGCCAGCGAACGTGCGCGGGAGCAAGGCTGGCAGACCAATGAGGCAGAGCGCACCAGCATCCCTCAGGAGAAGCAGAACGAAGACGGTGGCACTGACTACGACTACGGCGCCAGGGATTTCGGCGATGAACCGGTCGACACCAGCTCCGCGGCCAGTTCGGGGCAACCGGTTGAGAACACCCTGAAACCGGACACCCTGAAAAAGGAAAAGAGCCCTATAGCCAAGCCGCGCTCGCGCTCGAAAAAAGCCGCATAGCCCGAATGCAAAAGCGTTCCGCCGGCTCTCAGCCGGCTATTGCCAGCGGCGTGTTGCGGTGCGCGCGGAAGCGCAGCCACGCTCCCACCTGCTGATCTGGTGCAAGACGCGTCCAGGTCAGCATCCTCATCTCAATCGACGGAGCCTTAATCGAGCGGGCCTGGATCGAGCGGCCCAGGGCATGCCGCAACAGCGCCTCCTCGGGATACGCGAAACGCCGCATGCTCCCTCCGCACAGGCCGCATGCCGCCGGCTCGCCCATATTCAGATTGTCCAATTCCAGATGCCCGCAATTTGAGCAGAGAGAGACCGGCTTTTCGCGGCCGTCATGGTTGGCCGGAAACAGCAGCATGCGCACCTCATGCTTTTCCAGGGCATCCAACACCCTCTCATAGCCGAGCGCGCCCAGCCCGCCGGAAGCAGCGCCGCCGGCCACTCGCAGAAGCAAAGTCTCTTCTTCCCGGCGGTCGTATTCATCGATAATCGCCTGCGCCTTTTCGGCGATTTCCTGCTGCGTCGCCTGCCCGGGATCGCACGTAAAGCGGCCGGCAAGCACGCGCGCCAACTCGGGGTGCAGCTCCGCTTCGATCTCAGGCCACGTTTCGCTGCGACAGCCGATGATCAGCCCGTCGAAATCGCCGTGTTCGTAAAAGTGCAGCAACAGGTCCATCAGATACGCGTAGTGCCGCCGCACCCGTTCTTCTTTCTTGCGCTCAATGTGGACCGACTTGCGCGCGCCGGTGGTGCGCAGCTTCTCGAGCCCTTCTTCGGCCTCGAGCACCGGATCCTGCTCCACAATCTCGCGCGCTTCAAGCAGCAGCAGCCGCGCTCGGTGCCGGTCAGCAAGCGCGATTGAGTAACGCCGCCGCATCTGCTGCTGCGTCACTAGAGGCGCCAGCATAAATGAGCTTCCCACCTCGAGCCGCACCCCGAAATCGCCCGGCAGATCATACTCGCGCCAGAAGTTCTGCGCAGCGCAGGCAAAGATGATTTTGCATTTCCGGTGATTGCCCCGCATATCGCCAATCGTCTCGATTACGCGTCGAATGTCCTTGCGGTCGGCCGCACTGCTGCCCTGCAGGCTTCGCAGCTTTTGCTGGATGTTTTCCTTGGCTATTACCGGCTCTTCGCGGTGGGCAAGCTCGGAGGTTGCGGGCGGCTGGAAATATACGGAAAGGGCGTCGTTCTCCTCGCTCCAGAACTCCGCCAGTTGGTTCAATTCTTCGCGCGTCAACTCGCTTCGCGGCCCCAAGATTCACCTCGCATGTATCTGGATTCGAATTCGCGGCTTCGAATCAGTCCGATTTCCTGGCTGCATGATTTACTCCCGCACGCGCGTCGGTGCGCGCGCTCACCACCTTACGCTGACCGGGCCGTTCTGCCCGGCTGGAACGCGACGAGATGCCCTGCTTGTCGGCATCATCGAAAATGCGGCTGCGCAGCGACCCTTCAAACGCCGCCGACTGCGGCTCCACGTTGAGCGGATGCGCCGACGCAGGCATCCGCCGCGGCGAGCGCTGCGCTCCCATCTGCGCGCCTTCATAATTCTCGTAGGTTTGAGCGTCGCGGCCAGTGCCGAGCCGCTGCTCGGGCACGTTGGCGTCAAGGTCGGTTTGCGCAAAGTGCGTGTTTTGCTGAGACTGCGTATGCGGACTCTTCTGCACCGCCATAATGAACTCCGATGAAACTCCCCGCGAAACGGCGCCGATGCCGTTCGCCCCGCTTTCCTTATGGGCTGGCAAGCCTCTCACGGCTGCTTGCGCCCACCCGAATAAGGACCGTGATACGGTCCGTGCCGCAAGTTTCCAGCCGGTTTGGTGTGCGGCTCTGCCGCACCAGAGTCGAGATGCGCCGCCTGCGAGTGCCTGTGCCCCGCATGCGGCTGCCCCGGTGGAACCTGCGGCTCGTGTTCGCGGACAGGATTGTCGTTGCTTCGTTCAGTCGCTTTGCTCGTCATCGTCCTTTTGGCTCCTCAACCCATGCATGTGTCTTACGCTTTATCGCGGCCTTTATCGCGGCTCTTATCGCGGTCGTTCCGCGCCGCGGCGACTCGCTGCCTGCCCGCTCGGCTTCGCAGGGCCCCGTGCGTTGCCCTTCTAGTGTGTAGCCGCTTTGCGCGCCCACCGGGTTGCGATACACAGACTCGTTGCGGTCTTCGCCGGCCACAGGAATCGGCCAGTGCCCGTCGCCATAACAGGAGGCCAGATCACGCTGCAGCGCGTTGTTCGCTTCGCTCTTCTTCTGTGCCATAAATCCCTCCTGCGCCATCAATCTGTCCCTACCCTTGCGTCCTTCGCCACCAATCTCGCCCGCCTGCAAGTGCCGCTCAGTGCGGCCGCGTTCGTGAACCGCCCGGTCCCGCCGAGGCATCCGACTGGTCTGAGCTCGTCGATGCTGTATCCGTGTGACGCGGCATATCCACCGGCTGCGTGTGCGATTCTGCTGCGCCGGTATCTAGGTGCGTAGGTCTGGCGCGGTCGCGTGCATGCAGACCCTTCGGTTGGGTTTCGGTTCTCACTGGAGCGGGAAATGTAGTTGTGGGAGTTTCGATTTCGGGTGACCGGCTGCTGCGATGCATCGTCGATTGCTTCCTCATGGGGCTCCTTGTCAGGCGCGGACGTCGATCAGGCGCAGCACTTCGGCCCTCTCTTTTCGTTCTGTCCGGCCTGTTTCCATGCCTGTCCGATGCACCCCCGCGTATCGCGGGTTAGCCACGCAGTCCTCGATTCGAAGACTGCCGCGCGGCTGTCGAGAATCGTCCTACACGGCGCTGTCAGGCAATTGCCCGACAGCTCGGCAACGCCTCGCAAACATAACTCGCTTGGCTAGGCACGCCCCGGCAGGCGAGAATGTTCCGTTCTCGAAATTTATTTCTTCATCGCGTCCTGCTGCTCTCCGCGCAGCCGCGCAAATCGAGAGGGAGCTTTCATGCATTCTGTGTGGTGGGGCGAATTCATGGGCACGCTCGTCCTGGTGCTGCTGGGCAATGGCGTGTGCGCGGGAGTAACGCTGCGCAAGTCGTACGCAGCCGACTCCGGCTGGATGGTGATCACCACTGGCTGGGCTTTGGCCGTGCTTTGCGGTGTTATGGTCGCGCAGGCCTTCGGCAGCCCCGGCGCCAACATCAACCCCGCTGTGACACTGGCCGCGGCGGTCTCCAGCGGCGATTTTTCCCTGGTGCTCATCTACTGGTCGGCGCAGTTGTTGGGCGCCATGACCGGCGCCTCGCTGATGGCGCTGCATTACGCGCCGCACTGGCGCCTTACACCCGACCCCGCGGCCAAGCTCGGCGTCTTCTGCACCAATGCCGCGGTGCGCAGCCCGCTGCTGAACATCGTTAGTGAAATCGTCGGCACCATGGTGCTGGTCATCGTCGCCGCCTGCATGTTTTCAAAGGGCGTTTCGATGAGCGGCCCGGCTGCCGGCCTCGGTCCATGGCTTGTGGGCAGCCTGGTATGGGGCATCGGCCTCTCGCTCGGAGGAACAACCGGCTATGCCATCAACCCGGCGCGCGATCTGGGCCCGCGCATCATGCACGCGCTATTGCCTATTCCCGGCAAAGGCGGATCGAATTGGAGATATGCGCCGATCCCGATCATTGGCGACCTCGTCGGCGGCGCGCTAGCCGGTTTGTTGCTGCACTTTGCGCGGCCGTAGCGCGAGACCACAACCGGTTCACCGGATGTATGCTGGCCTGTGATGTGCGCCATGTCCCAAGTTGCTCTCCAACTCGATGCACGCGACAACGTCCTCGTCGCCCTCGCCACGCTCGAACCGGGCGCGCCTGTTCTCTATGGCTCGGGCCAAACCTGCAGACCTGCCGAGACCATCCCCGCCAAGCAGAAGATGGCGCTCGCCGCGCTCCAACCCGGCGAGTTGATCGTGATGTACGGCATGGTTGTTGGCGAGGTGGTGCATCCCATTGCGCAGGGCGGCCTGGTGACCACCTCAAACATTCGGCACCGCACTGCTGCCTATACCACCAGGCGCAGTCCATCGCAGGCGGCCACGCCCGACTCAACCCAATGGAAGAACCGAACCTTCATGGGCTACCACCGCGCCGACGGCCAGGTGGGCACACGCAATTATTGGATCGTGCTGCCGTTGGTCTTCTGCGAAAACCGTAACGTGGAGCAGATGCGCGACGCGCTCGAAGAAGAGCTTGGCTACGGCCGCGCAAACTCCGCTTACCGCAGGCGCGTGCGGCAACTCATCGGCCGGGAGAGCTCTGACGCGGAACCCGTGCGGAGCAAGATTTTCCCAAACCTCGACGGAATCCGCTTCCTCACCCATCAACTCGGCTGCGGCGGAACGCGCCAGGATGCGCAGGCGCTTTGCGGTCTGCTCGCCGGCTACATTTACCATCCCAACGTCGCCGGCGCAACCGTGCTCAGCCTTGGCTGCCAGAACGCGCAGACCGGCCTGCTGCTCGAGCAGCTTCGCGCGCTGGATTCCGGTGTCGACCCCGCAATGCGCAAGCCGGTGCTCGTCTTCGATCAGCAGAAGTCCGGAACCGAGAGCGCTTTGCTCGGCCGCGCCATCGACGAAACCTTCGCCGCGCTCGCCGGCGCCAACCGCGCCCAGCGTGCGCCCGCCCCGCTCGCCGCGCTCACCGTCGGGCTGCAGTGCGGCGGATCGGATGGCTTTAGCGGCATCTCGGCAAACCCAACAGTCGGATATGTGTCGGATGTCGTCGCCGGCGCGGGCGGCAAAACCATGCTTTCCGAGTTTCCCGAGTTGCACGGCGTCGAACAGGAGCTCATCAACCGCTGCGCAACAGACGAATTGGCAGAGCGCTTTGCATCGTTAATGCAGACTTACGCCGCGCGGGCGCGCGCCGTGCAGTCGGACTTCGCCTTCAATCCCTCGGCAGGCAACATTCGCGACGGCCTCATCACCGACGCCATCAAGTCGGCCGGCGCGGCGCGCAAGGGCGGCGTCTCGCCCATCTCGGACGTCATCGATTATCCCGAGTACGTTCGCCGTTCCGGTCTCACGCTGCAGTGCACGCCCGGCAACGACGTCGAAAGCGTTACCGCGCAGGTTGGAGCCGGCTGCAACATCGTGCTCTTCACCACCGGCCTGGGCACGCCCACCGGCAGCCCCATCGCGCCAGTGGTAAAAATTTCCACCAACACCGCGCTCGCCCAGCGCATGAACGACATCATCGACTTCGACGCCGGTCCCATCGTCGAAGGTAAGGCGACAATCGCGGACTGTGCTGAAAAACTGCTGGAGCTTTCAATTGCAGTAGCCAGCGGCGAACGTCTTACCCACTCCGAGCAGCGCGGCCAAGTCGATTTCATCCCATGGAAGCGCGGCGTGTCGCTATAAGATCAAACTAATCTCACTCCAAACACGACCCCACCACCGCCAGCGCGGCAATCGCCGCCGTCTCTGCGCGCAGAATCCGCGGCCCCAGCGAAGCTGCTCTCCATCCATTTGCATCGAACAGCGCTTCTTCCGCCGGAGCCCATCCGCCTTCCGGCCCAATGGCAATCTCTATTGCCGGCATCTCTTCGCCCGAGCCTTCGAGCGCCTCTGCGACGATTGCACGCAGCGTAGTTGTACGCTCCTGCTCGGCGAGCACAATGCGCGTTCCCGCTGCTGCCGCCTTGACGCGCGCCGCCAGCGGTTCGGGATCGTGAACTGCTGGCACATCGGAGCGCCGCGACTGCTTGGCCGCTTCATGCGCGATGCGCCGCCATCGCTCTGCGCGTTTTTGCGCTGCTTCGGCCAGGTGCTTCTCGGTTCGTCGCGCAATCACCGGCGCAATCGCGGCCACGCCCAGCTCCGTGGCTTTTTCGAGCGCCCATTCCATGCGGTCGAACTTGAAAACCGCAATTACCATCGTAATGGGCAGCGCCGGATCAGCCTCGAGTTCGGCCAGTAGATTGAACCGGACTTCACTCAGCTCGTGATTCAGCCGAACAGCGGCTACCTCCGCATGGAACACGTGGCCGCCCGCGACCACATCTGCCTCCATGCCCTGCTGCGCGCGCAGCACGCGCGCCATGTGCTCGGCCTGCGCGCCGGTCAGCGTGGCGGTGGCTTCGTCCCAGTACTCGGCAATCCAGCGGCGGCGGGTCATCTCGTCATGTCGCTCTCTTTATCCAGTCTATGCGCACTTTCAAATGCTTGCTGTGCGCAGAAACACTAAGGGGGACGCTTGAGCGTCCCCCTGGAGTGTTGCCTTTTAGGTTGTCTGAAGTCCGCTTACTTCTTCTTCGAGGACTTCTTGGCGGCCTTCTTTGCGGCCTTCTTCGCGGGTGCCTTCTTGGCTGCTTTCTTGGTTGCCATTTGCCTATTCTCCCTTTCGATGGGTTGCATCGATTCTGCAATGTATACATTGCAGTTGAAGAATGTATAGATTCACGCAGAGACGATGTCAAGAAAAAAACGACATGAGAGTGGAAAAATGATCAATAATTTTTTCCGGCTTGGAACTCGCAACGAGCCCGCGGACCGTCATCGCATTGCACGCGCGAAGAGATCTGAGCGCTCTCATTGCCGACGCATGGAGTAAATCACCGCTGTTCATGCGCCTTTCGCGCTTCTCTCAACACTCGATGACGTTCAACGCGAGCCCCGCAAGGCTGGTCTCCTTGTAGCGAGACTGCATATCGAGCCCGGTCAGGTACATCGTTCGGATCACCTGGTCGAGCGAGACCTTATGCTGGCCCGATTCGTTCAGCGCGAGGCGCGCCGACTGCACGGCCTTGGCCGCGCCCATCGCGTTGCGTTCAATACAAGGGATCTGCACCAGCCCGCCCACGGGATCACAGGTCATTCCCAGATTGTGTTCCATCGCGATCTCCGCAGCGTGCTCCACCTGGTGGTTCGTTCCGCCCAGTGCGGCAACCAGTCCAGCAGCAGCCATGGAGCAGGCCACGCCCACTTCACCCTGGCATCCCACTTCCGCACCACTGATAGAAGCATTCATCTTGTAAAGAATTCCAATGGCCGCCGAAGTCAGAAAGAATCGCATCATCCCTTCGCGGCTCGCTCCCTCTTCAAACCGCTCGTAATACCGCGCCACGGCGGGAACTACGCCCGCGGCTCCATTCGTCGGCGCCGTCACCACGCGTCCGCCGGCCGCGTTCTCCTCGTTCACCGCCATCGCGTACACCGTCACCCAGTCGAGCGGCGCCAGCGGGTCGGCTGCTTTTCCCGCCGCTTCCTTTTCGCGCAGACGCGCAGCCAGCCCCTTGGCGCGCCGGCGAACATTCAATCCGCCGGGCAGAATTCCTTCAGTCGCCATGCCGCGCTCCATGCAGGTGCGCATCGCATGCCAGATGTGTTCGATCCCCTCATAAATTTTTTCAGCGGAAGCGGGGCCGTTCTCGTCGCCGGCCAATGCGCGCTCGTTGGCCAGCATCACTTCGCTGATGGAAAGCCCCCGTGCGTCGGCTGCGCCAACCAGTTCGGCAGCATTCTTAAAGGGATATGGAACCGCAACCTGCGGCGCGCGGCCCGCCTGTGATTCACCGGCGCCGTCTTCGACAATGAAGCCGCCGCCAATCGAAAAGAACGTGTGTTGCGAAACGATAGCGCCGTCCGAGGCAAAGGCCGTCAGTCGCATCCCGTTCGGGTGTTTCATTGCCGCGCCCGGCGGGAACATCTGGTCGGATTGAAAAAGGAGGTCGTGGGACTCATCAAACGCGAGCGAGTGCCGTCCCGCGAAATCGATGCGCTCTTCTGCCCTGATGCGCGCAATCGTCGAGTCAATGGCGACTGGATCGATTGTCGCCGGCTCATATCCGCTCAAGCCCAGAAGCACGGCGCGATCGGTACCGTGGCCGCGACCGGTGAGCGCAAGCGACCCAAACAGTTCGGCCTGCACGCGGTCTATGTCTAGATGGCCGCGCGCGTCGAGTTCGCGCGCAAAACGACACGCCGCGCGCATAGGCCCCATCGTGTGCGAACTCGAGGGACCCACACCGATCTTGTAAAGATCGAAAAGACTTGTGCCCACTTCTCCATTCTAGCGCTGCGCCACTTCCGCCGCAGTCCCCAACTCCGTCTCTCGCGCATGCGGCAATGGCGAATGGCGGCGCGAGCGGGAACTATCCCCGGTACTGCTCCTCGCTTACCTGCTCGAGCCAGTCCACCGTCTTGCCATCGAGCTTCTCCTGGATCGCAATGTGCGTCATCGCCGTTGCAGAAGCTGCACCGTGCCAGTGCTTTTCGCCTGGCGCAAACCACACTACGTCACCCGGCCGAATCTCCTCCACCGGACCGCCCCAGCGCTGCGCTCGGCCACACCCGGAAATCACGATGAGCGTTTGCCCCAGCGGATGCGTGTGCCACGCCGTGCGTGCGCCCGGCTCGAAGGTGACGCTGGCGCCCACGGCGCGCGCCGGTTCCGGCGCCTGAAACAGCGGATCGATGCGAACTGCGCCAGTGAACCAGTCCGATGGTCCTTTTCCGGAATTCTGCGAGCCAGCTCTCCTTATCTCCATCGTTTCTTCCTCTCTATCTTTTCGAAAACACGTGATACGTCACCGTATCCCATGCATTGTGAATACCAATCAGCAGCAGGAGCAGCGTCGTTGCGGCCACGCAAAAGAATGCAAATTCGCCCCGCCACTGCGCGTATGCGCACCGCGCTGCAGCGATGAGCACTGCGTAGGCAAGCAGGGGCAGTACCGCGTGAAATAGCCAGTCCTCAAATTGCGGCCGGTAGGCGCTCTGCCGCAGAAGCCGGCGCATGGTAAGCAATGCGTATAGCACGCCCACCACGCCTCCCGCAGCCCACGCAATCGCCACCGGCGCAATCGCGTGCCAGGGCGCGGTCATTATCCCGGCCAGGAACAGCACCGCGCCAAAATGGACGATGGTAGGAGTGGCAAATGTGGCGCCCGCCGCTGCCTCGCGGCGCAGGTTAGGCAAATTCGAAATCAAAGCCAATACCACGAATTGCAGTCCGATCAGCGCTCCCGCCGACGAACCCATGATCACGTAGAAGTTCTGCCACTCCGCCAGTGCTGTCATCGCTCAGCCCGGTTAATTAGTCTGGTTAATCAGTCCGGATCCTCCGGCTGAATCAGCATAATCCCTTGCGCCGGAAGCCGATTTGCCAAATCGTTCGCGGCACTTGCGTTAAAGATTCGTCATCTTCTCTAGCCGCTCCGGATACCGTTCGCCCTGGATGGGAATTTTTGCCGCCGCGCTCTCGATCTCGCGCAGATCGTCGGGCGTCAGCTCCACGTTCACCGCTCCGATGTTCTCTTCAAGCCGCGAGAGCCTGGTAGTGCCCGGAATGGGAACGATCGATACCCTCTGCGACCTCCGCGCCAGCAGCCATGCCAGTGCAACCTGCGCCGGAGTAGCGTTTTTCTTTTTGCCGATCGCCGTCAGCAAATCCACGATGGCGCGGTTAGCCTTCAGCGCCTCGGGCGCGAACCGCGGGTTCGTATTGCGGAAATCGTTCTCGCTGAAGCGCGTATGCTCGTCCATCTGCCCGGTCAGATAGCCCCTGCCCAGCGGGCTGTACGGGACAAACCCGATGCCCAGCTCTTCGGCCAGCGGCAGAATCTCTTCTTCGGGCCGGCGCCACCACAGCGAGTATTCGTTCTGCAGCGCCGTCACCGGCTGCACAGCATGCGCGCGGCGGATGGTCTTTGCGCCCGCTTCTGAAAGTCCGAAGTGCTTTACCTTGCCTTCGCGGATCAATTCCTTCACCGCGCCGGCAACATCCTCAATCGGCACATCGGGATCGACGCGATGCTGATAAAACAAATCGATCGCATCCGTCCTCAGCCGTCGCAGCGAAGACTCGGCCACTTCGCGAATGTGCTCTGGCCGGCTATTGAGGCGCCGCCAGCCTGCGCTGGCGTCGGCGCTAGGTGAAAAACCAAACTTGGTGGCGATCACCACTTTGTCGCGCACCGGCTGGAGCGCTTCACCCACCAGCTCCTCATTCGTGAACGGCCCGTAGACCTCGGCCGTGTCGAAGAACGTGATGCCGCGGTCCACCGCCGCCCGGATCAAAGAGATCATCTCCTGCTTGTCCTTGGGTGGCCCGTAGCTGAAGCTCATGCCCATGCACCCCAGCCCGATTGCCGACACTTCAGGACCGTTTTTGCCGAGTCTGCGTTTCTGCATTGGACGACTCCTGAAACTTTGGAATTCCTGAGATTTTGGAATTGTGGTTTGGAAAGCTCGGTGACAGTGAATCTGGTCAGATTGAACAATAGGTTCGCACCTGTATTCGCTCGGCTCCCGGCTTCGGGACCGAGATTTCCGTCGCGCACAACGTAGTGGATGCCGAAAACAGATTGGCGATGCAGCGATTACGGCGCGGAAAGCGGTCAGGAAGGGATCGGCTGCGAAGCAGCCACAAGCTGCGCCAGATGATGGCGCTGGTGCGCGATGTAGTCCTCGATCAGAAATGCAAGCGTCACCGGCTCATCGTCTCCAATGGTGCAGCTTGCCCGCAGGCGTTCTTCCGGTATCGCCTCGACGAGGGCCGTGAGAATCTCATGCTCTGCCTGCCACCAGCCGAGCAGCGTCTCCCACGGCTGGCTGGCATAACCATGGACACTCACCCAGTCATCCTGCGAGTACTTGGGACCTGCGTAGCTTCCGTTGATCGTCGCAAGCACAAAACGGTGGCGGTTATTCGAGGCCGAGTCCAGCAGATGCCCCAAAATCTCGCGGCCGGTCCAGCCGCCGCGCCGACGGCGGCCATTGGCGCACGCTGAGGGAAGCGCGAGCAGCGCGGCGCGGATATCACCGATCTGGTCGCGAAACTCGCGCGCTAATGGCGTTGGCATAACTTCACTCCGGTGGCTTGATGGAATTGTCGTTCGGATCGCATAGCAATAAATCTTGCTGCAAGTGAGAGCAGATCGCTGCAATCTACCATAGCGTAGCGTATCGGCCACACTTGTCTTGCCTGGCGGGTTAGCTTAAATGCATATTCCTTCGGACGCTAAAGTGCTGATCGATTTTGAGCGATGCTTTTTCTTACAGAGCTTCGACTAAGAGTGTTTTTCAGAAGGCTCTGAGGTCCGTATCTTGCAGAACTTCGAAACTGATCCGCTACCGCGCCGATTGTGGCGGCGTTATCTTGCCGCCGTGAGTTCTACGGTGATTGTCTGGTCGATGCGGGAGCCCGCGGCCGGCGTTTGCGCGAAGACCGCGCCCGGTTTCACAGGTGCGGCAATCGGCGCGTTGCCCGTGCCGACCGGCGCCACCGGCACATCAACAAACTGTACCGTCGTTTTAATGCCAGCCTTTTCCATCGTGGCGATGGCCGTCGTCGCCAGCAACCCCATGAGGTCGGGCATGACGTAACCATCGGCCTGTGCGCCAACCTGTTCACCGGCATGTTGCCCGGCATCTTCCCCTGCACCTTTCTCGACCGGCGCGGCCACCAGTAGTGTTACCGCCGGCTGCGCAATGTCCTGCGCGTGCGCTGGCGGGTCCTGTGCCAGCACCGTACCCTCAGGCACGTTCGCATCGGGCAGGTACGCGGGCGCGTTCACCTCGAGCCCAGCCCGGCGCAGCTCAAGCTCGGCCACGCGCTCATTGGCGCCCACAGTGTCGGGCACGTCCACCTGCTGCGGACCAAGGCTCTCGGCCACGCGCACCTGCCACGCGCGCCGCACCACTGTGCCGGCCGCGGGCGACTGCGTAAGGATGTGCCCGGCGGCCACATCGCCCGAGTAGTAGCGGTTGTCGACGTCGAGATTGAGGCCGAGACCCGCGGTTTCGCTCCGCGCCTGCGCCACCGTCATGCCTTTAAGCGATGGCACCTTCACCTCCGCACCGTGAATGGCGAAGTGCATGGTGATGATGGCAGACAGGAGCGCCACGGCGAGCAGCACCATCAGCAGTGAAGCAAAACGGAAGAAATTGAAAACCGTGCGGCTGTTCATCTTTTTCCCTGAGCGTGAAGGAGCATTCCGCTTCAGCGCCGGTTATCTGTCACCGGCTCGGGATGGATCGTGACCCGCTGCACCTCGGGACAGGCTATCTTCAACCGGTCTTCAAGCGCAGTGATGATGCCGTGCACGCTCTTCAGGTTCAGATCATCGGGCAGCGTGCAGTGGCACGCGAGATAAATGTGCTCACCGGTGCGGCTCACCGTGATCTGGTGTACATCGGCAATTTCAGGAAACTCCGCAGCCGCCTCACGCAGGCACTGCTCGATCCTGCGGTCGGACTCAACCACTGCCTCGGGCTGCTCGATCGTGGCCGGTTCGCTTTCGATGTGCGTAAGAATGGAGTCGATCTCCGGCGCCGCGCGCCGGATCTCGGCTTCAAGGGCGGTGACGAAGTCGTGCGCCTCCCGCAGCGGAAGATTCTCGTCCAGCTCGACGTGCTGCTCCACGCGCAGGCGGCCCTGGTGCGACTGCACACTGAGCTCGTGGACTGCGACATTGTTGCGCGCGGCCACGGCGCGGATGCGGTCAAAGACGCTCTCGGCATGCGACTCGCGCGGCACCGTGCGGATAACCACATCTGCGCCCGGCAATGCGCGGTGCACGGCGTCTGTCGCGTCCTGCACCAGGCCTCCGGTGTGCTCGAAGGTAGAACGGCGCGGCAGAGCGAGCGTGAGATCGGCGAAATAATTGGCTCCCGCCCGGCGCACGCGCGCTTGCTCCACAGCCAGCACGCCATTCACGCGCTCCACCTCGCGCACCACGCGGCGTCGCGTCTCGGCGGGAATCTCGTCAGTGAGCGCGCTTACGGCCTCATGCCCCAGCCGCACCGTCATGCGCAGGATCATGATGGATACCACAATCGCGGCCACCGGGTCGGCGTAGCGGAGCCAGCTGATGCTCATCCGTTCGCCCATCCAGGCAAAGCCAAGGCCGATGAGCACCGCGACCGAGGCCCAGATATCGGAGGCAAAGTGCGAAGCGTCAGTCGCAAGCGCCGGGCTGCCGGTGCGCGCGGCCACCACCCGCAACCTGTGCGAGCGCCAGAGATCGACGACGATGGAGCCGATCAGCACGGCGATGGGCCACAGCGAGTGGTGCAGTTCCACCTCGCGGCCGAAGATGCGGCGCATCGCCTCCCAGATGATCCACGCGCAGGAGACTCCCATCAGGCCGGCTTCGGTAAAAGCGGAAAGGTTCTCGACTTTGCCGTGGCCGTAGGTGTGGCCTTCATCGGCTGGCTTGTCGCTTACGCGCACCGAGAAAAACGTGAGCGCGGAGCCGGCAAGGTCGAGGCCAGAGTGAGCCGCATCCGACAGCACGCCGATCGAGCCGGAAAAAATGCCGGCTGCGAGCTTGAGCACAGTCATGGCTCCGGCAGCGAGCATGGAACTGCGCGCCACGTTCCGCTTTTCCCGCGAGAACTCAGGCGGGACAACAGGCGAATCGGGAAAGGCGCCGCCGCGGTTTGGCGGTTCAGCAAGAGACGCGCTAAAGGCCGATCCTGGCATATCGATAATTAGCGTACTCTCCCGGACGCAGGATTTGGGTGCTATGCGCGCACAGCCGTGTACAGCCCGGCGATGCCGAAGGTGTAGGGCTGCCATTCGCAATTCGCGTAACCAACGGAGCGCATCAGCGCCAGCAACTCGGCGGGCGGCGGAAAGCTGCCCACTGAGGCAGGCAGGTAGCTGTACGGACCGGACTTGCCGCAGATCATGCGGCCGATGGCTGGAAGCACGCG
>JASIJX010000083.1 GCA_030049955.1 Acidobacteriaceae bacterium | reverse complement strand
GCATCGATGGCGTGCCAGTAGAATCCGGGAGCGTACTTGCCCTGCTCGTAATCCGTCAGCACGCGGTCCGGATAGAACACCGCCAGTCCAACCTTGTCGCGGTCGTACCAGTGGCCCACGTGTTCCATGCGAATGCCCAGTTCCAGGGTCAGGCGTTTCGATGTCCTGTACGTATCGTCGACAAATACTGCCGTGTTCTGCTCGGCTACATCGCCGATGGGTGCAGAGTTGTTCTCGCTGTAGCTTGACGCAACGCCGTTGACGAACTGGGCAGTTGCATTGAACTGCGAGCCAATTTTTGTACCGGTCGCGGAATCGGGATTCTGAGCCGCGCCGAAACCCAGGTTTCCATCCAGGTAGTAGCTGAACGAGCTCTGCCAGTTGTCCGTGGTCTGCGTGAATGCACCCAGCTTCATCGTGTGCCGTCCGAAGACCCTGGTGAGCGTATCACCGAACTGCGGAGCTTCCTTCTTCACGCCATACATTCCTGGGGGGTTCTCGAAGATCGAAGCCTGCGAGAAGTCAGGGAAGGTATAGTTGCCAGCGCTGGAGTACGCCGGAATGTTCAGAGACGGAGTTGTAAATACCTTGCCGTAGGTGTAGCCAAGCGTGGTCTTGTACGCCGCTGAGGGGCTGGGGGTTACAAACGGATAGCTACCGTATGCCCACGCGAACATAAAGTCGTTGGTGGTTGAGGCGTTGAAGTTGTGGACGATGTGGGCGGCAATGACTTTGCCGTGATTGGATTCCGACTCGCCGCCGCCTGGAAACGGAATAGCATTGCCCGGGGTCCAGTAGAGGTGCGCGCCGTTGCCGTTGGCCAACCCCTCGCTGAATGCCTGCTCGAAGCTACCGTAGATGTGGGTGTTGTCGCCCAACTGGTAGTCGAGACGGAAACGATAAATCCATCCGTTGTCGATATTCACGACCGGCTCGTAGTAGTTGCAACCGCTGCAAGTGGCCAACGGTGCGGTATTCGCTTTGGGCCAGATCTTGGCCAGCGCTGCCGCGCCCGGATCTAGGAATCCGCTGGGGAACTTCTGACCGTAGTCGTAGGTAACGCCGCCTGTGGTGACCGGCCCTCCAGTGCCAGTCGGACCTACCGTTACGGCTGGCAGTGTCTGTGTGGTACCTCCGTTGGCGAGGATAGTTCCTGCCAGATCGTTGCACCACGAGCCAGCCCCCTGGGCTGACACCGGCTTGCCCGCGATGAATCCATTCGGGCACAGAGCCTGGTTGTCGGCGTTATCCATACTGAAGTCGCCCGCCATCATCTCGGGGGTTGGAATAAACGACGTCAGGACGTTGGAGTTGCCCTGGTTCTGCAGCCAGCGCTCGTAACCGCCCCAGAACATCAGGTGCTTGTGCGTGCCCGGAACCGGGCCGCCGACGCTGCCGCCTGGATAGTAATAGGCTGCCGGTCCTAGCGGAGTAATTGGAGTTTTATCCTTCTCCGCCCAGCCGTTCGCGTTCAATACGTTGTTTCGAGCGTTGAAATAGGCATCGCCGTGATAGTTGGCGCTACCCGATTTGCTGATGGTGCTGACGACGACTGGCCCGAAAGGCTGGTCGGCGCTCATGTTCGAGGACTGTACGCTGACCTCCGACGTCATGTCAGGGATGACGATAACGAGCGACGAGGCCATATCGCCAATGTCAATGGTCTCGGCTCCGTCCACCAGGATCGACGTGCCGCCGCGGAAGATGGAGCCGTTGGTATAAAGGCCGGAGCCGATTGACGCCTCATCGACGGTGATGTTGAGGTCGCTGAACGTTGGGGAAGTGTTGGTGAGGCCAGTTGACTGGGTTACCGTACCGGGCAACACCTTCAGCAATTCAGAGGTGTCCTGGCCTTCAAGTGCAAGGTTGTCAATGTCCTTCGAGCTGAGAACGTCGACGTGCTGGCCATTCTCAACGGGGATCATCTCGGCACTGGCGGACACCGTAACCGTCTGGGTTTCCGCCCCGACTGCCAGCGCGAAGGCTGGGATGGTGCGCACATCACCGGCGTTCAAGACGATTTCCGTGACTACGCTGCTTTCAAAGCCTTTTGCCGACGCCTTGATGTCGTAGGTGCCGGGCACCAGGGATGGGAACGCATACAAGCCGGCTCCGTTGGTCTCCTCCTCGCGACTTTCCTTGGTCGCGTCGTTGGTGAGCGTGACCCTCGCGTTCGGAATCACGCCGCCGGATTGGTCTTGGACTGTGCCGGAGAGCGTCGCCGTGGTCTGGGCGCGAACGGCCCCAGGGAGAAGAAAAAGTGAAAACAGGGCAATGAGAGCGACGGTCCAACCGACCGTCCACTGCCCGGAGCGCCGCTTTTGATCTGGTTCATCGGGTTTAAGGCAGAATTTCAAGCTCGCAGGCGCATTTGCCCGCATACAGCAACCGCTATGCCACATGGTGCCTCCTCAAACGACCCCCGCGCTGCAGCGGATTTGTCCGCGCCGGGAATAGGCAGATCCTGCTGAGCGCCGGGGAAATTGAAACGCGGGCCGAATCTTGCAGGAAAAAAAGATGGCCTGTCAACACTTTTTCTCTTGAGAAAAGCGATTTATCGTGCAATCATCCTGTTGACGGGACATGTCCTGTGACGGTCCGATCGAATTAATTCCCGCCGCATTCCCCGCACGCCCCTTTGCCCGTAGTTATTTCGCGATTCGCATTTGCTTTTCTCCGGGTAGCCGGTGCCTTGGAATCTGTAATGATGGAGGGAGGTCATGAGACCGCCTGTGACGGTCATTTCCGACGGCACAGGTTCCCGAAATTTTCATATTCCAAGGCTTGCTGCCTCCATCGTTCGATGGAGACAGCGCTCAAACGCTGGCCTGAGAAAAGGGCTGTACGAGACAATGAACCGCGGAGAAGGACTCCGTCGGGAAAGGATCTGAGATGGCTGCTCAGAAAACCGGTGAGGCGGCAGCCGTGCTGCACTCACCCCACACACACATGAGTCCGGTCACTGAAGCGGAGCGCGATCAGGTGCGCGCGCAGCTCCTCCGCATCCTCGCAAGCCCGGCATTTCAAAACAGCAAGCGCTATGCCGCCGTGCTCAGGTACATCGTGGAGCAGACTCTGGAAGGCGAAGGTGAGCGGCTCAAGGAGCGGACAATCGGGATCGAGGTTTTCAATCGTACGCCCGACTACGATACAGCGACCGATCACGCCGTCCGCAGCGCCGTCACCGAAGTACGAAAACGCCTGGGTCAGTACTATGCCGGAGCGCAAAGCGAACTGAAGATTGAAATCCAGCCCGGATCGTACATGCCGCATTTCCGATGGCCCGAGACAACCGCTGCCAAGCCTGACGCTGCCAAGCCTGAGCCATTGCGGTTTGCGCCCGACCGGCCGGAGCCTGCACAACCCGCGGCCGGCCTTACTGCCTCCAGGCACACGCTGCGCTGGAGAGGCCTGGCCGCAGTGCTCGCTGTTGCTGTTGCAGCGCTGCTTGTTATCACACAGCATGCGCGCTCCGACGATCCTTTGGTCAGCTTTTGGAAACCAATCCTTTCATCGCCGGCGCCCGTGCTGCTCTGCATCGGAAATGTTCAGGGCGGCGAGGCGACGGAGTCGTATTCTCCGGAATTGAGCCCGGCTCTCACGCTCAGGGAATTTCATAATTCCCCGGCCAGTACTGTCAACGTATACGACGCTTTCACATTGGCGCGTTTCACGGGCCTGTTACAGGCACACGGCGCGCGATTCCGGTTCGCTTCGCAATCCGACGCAACCTTCACCGACCTGCAGAACGGGCCGGCTGTGCTCGTGGGCCTGCTGAACAACAATTGGACACAGCGTCTGATGCCAAAGCTGCGCTTTACAGTGGAACAGCCTTCCGCGGATAAGGTCGTTATTCTCGACCGCAACAATCCATCCAATCAGGATTGGTCGGTCGATTATTCGATCCCTTATCTGAAGGTCACGCGCGACTATGCGCTGGTTCTGCGCATGATAGACCCAAAGACGGAGCAGCCAGTGGTGATGGACGCGGGCATTACGGTCTTCGGAACCTCGGCGGCTGCGAACTTTCTGACCAGTCCGAGCGAGATAAAGAAGCTGACCGCGATTGCACCGCGTGGCTGGGAAAAGAAAAACATGGAGATCGTACTGGCAACCGACGTCATCCAGGGCCGCTCGGGGCCGGCGACGATTCTGGCTGCGCAATTCTGGTAGAGCTCAGATTTACGGTGCTGGAATTTGTGGGGTGGCGGCGTGCCTGGGAACGGGCCTGATCCGCTCCGGCGGAACTACGCCGTGGCCCTCGAGCACGGCATAAAAATGGTCCGCAGCCAGGCTGCCGATGCGATCGATCGCTCCGGACGGCCAGTGAATCTCCACGCTGTCGACTTTGCTGGCAGAGCCCAAACCGAAGTGAACGCGAAGATCGTTCTGTGAAAGATAACTTCCGCCGCTGTGAATCTCGCTGGTCTGCGTGACTCCGCCGGCCGTGATGCGGATGCGCGCATTGAGCGCGAGCCGGTTGCTCTTCGTACCTGCCAGTTCGAAGCTCACCCAGTGGCGTCCGGGCACGCCGCGATTGCGCAGAATCATCGGACTACCGTCGAGATCGTTCACCACGACGTCCATGTTGCCATCGTTGAAAAGATCGGCAACGGCAAGGCCGCGCCCTACGCGCTTCTCTTCGAGTGCCGGTCCGGCCTCCTGGCTTGCATCGCAAAAGGTTCCGTCTTTCTGATTCAGGCCGAGCAGCGCCGGCTGGCGATAACCCGGCGGGATTCCCTCCATCTGCGGATATACGTGGCCGGTCACGGTGATCAGATCGAGCCAACCATCGTTGTCGAGATCCACAAAGGCAGTGCCCCACTTGACCCATGGCAAATCCATGGCCATCAGGCCAGCCGCCGCCGAATCTTCTGTAAAATCCCATTCTCCGTCATTCCGGTAGAGATCATCGTTCTCGTCCTCAAAGTTCGTCACGTAAAGCGACGGCCTGCCGGTATGGTTGTAATCGCCGATCGCGATCCCCATGGTTGCCTGCTCTGATCCATCTGCGCTGAGCGCCGTTCCGGACTCATACCCGATCTCATCAAACTTGCCATTGCCCAGGTTCCTGTAGAGATAGTTTGGCGTGGAATCGTTGGCAACAAAAATGTCGGGACGGCCGGTGTTGTTGAAGTCCGACCAGATCACGCCCAGCCCGTAATACTCATGTGGATCGCTTACGCCGGCCTGTTTTGAGACATCGGTGAACGTGCCATCGCCGTTGTTATGGAAGAGCGCGTCGCCGGCGCCTTTGAGCCCGCGCGGCCCGCACTGCACATCCACGCCGCGGTATTTGCAGTAGGGCGTGCTGCCGAAGCGAGGCAGATCATTGAGATGAAAGTCGACATAGTTGGCCACCATCAGGTCGACATATCCATCTCCGTCGTAGTCGCCGAAGGCAGCGCCCGTGGACCATCGGCCATCGGCCACGCCAGCCTTTGCAGTTACGTCTGTGAACGTGCCGTCGCCATTGTTGTGATAGAGAATATTTCCGCCGAGGCAGGTGAGGTAGAGATCGGGCCAGCCGTCGTTGTCGTAGTCGCCGACAGCTCCGCCCATGGCAAAGCATGGCTTGGTCAGGCCGGACTTCTTTGTCACATCGGTAAATGTGCCGTCGTGATTGTTGTGGTAAAGCGCTCCCATCGCCGGCTCGCCGTGCAGCGCCATATCCACCGTCGGCGCGTTCGTGAAGTAGATATCCGGCCAGCCATCGCGGTCGTAATCGAGAATGATGACACCTCCGCCCATCGACTCGACGATGTAGCGTTTTTCTGC
>JASIJX010000561.1 GCA_030049955.1 Acidobacteriaceae bacterium | reverse complement strand
CCGCCCAAGCCGGCCTGAGCAATGGCATGCTAATTCCGTTGAAGCCATTTCGCTTGCCGACGGCCGCGACCTCGATCATAGCCACATGCGCTGGCTGCAAGACGTGGACAATGGCGCGACGGACGGCTTCGCGCAGGGCCAGGTCAACCCCTCTACACTGCCACACTGCCATACTCTTACGTGCCGGAAAAAGACGTTTAGCCGTACTGGACCATGGCGCGAAACTGCGTCCTCGGTGACCGGCTCATTGGCCCCAACGGCACTGAGCCGCCAGGCGCCCCGCCGTGTTTCGGTTACCAGACCATCGCTGACCTGCTCGACCAAAAAGGTGTCTCCTGGCGCTACTACGTGCCGGGCCCCGGTGATAGCTTTTATGAGCTATCGGCGTTTCAGGCTGTTCGCTATATCCGCTGCGGCAGCGACTGGGATAGAAAGTCATCTCTCCGCAGGACCAAGGTGCTCGTCGACTTAGCGCATAATGAACTCGCGCAGGTTACCTGGATCATTCCTGACTGGACTCACTCCGACCACCCCGATTCGGGGAGCCTTGAAGGACCGGATTGGGTTGCGTCCATCGTGAACGCCATCGGCCAGAGCCAATACTGGAACTCGACGGCCATCTTTATCACCTGGGACGATTGGGGCGGCTCGCATTCGACCGAGAGAGGAATGAAGTGTTGTTCGGGATTGCATGCTGACTGTTTCCTTGCGGCGTTTTTAAGAATATGCTTGAAATCTAATCGATTTCCTCCGAAGCGGTCTCAAGCGCTGATTCCAATTCCCGCTTACCGAATTCAAGAACAAGCCTTCGACGGTCTCAAAAAGGTCAACCAGCCATGAGCTGCGTGAGCAAACCGACTAGAGGCTTTTGTGTGGCGTAGAATAGCCTGTCACTGGAGCTATCGTTCGCCGCCGCGATATCCATATCCAGCCAGACATATTTCTATCGAAAATTTTTTGGCGGAAAATCGGATCGTCCGCCCGACATAACAAGGGCACTTATGGCTGAGGCTGACATTTTTAACTCGGCAATCCCAGCTGACCAGCCAGAAGTTGTGCGGGGCAACGTAACTGCAGAGGACCGGGTCTCCGAACTCTACGAAGTCCATAGAGCGAAGATGTACCGTTTTCTCCTGAGCCAAGGGTTGGATTCTGGAACTGCCCAAGAACTGGCTCAGGAAGTCTTTGTCAGACTGTTCGTCGCCATCTCAAAGGGTAAAAAAATCCTTTCAGAGCAGGCATGGCTTTACGGGGTAGCGTCGAAGCTCGCGGTGGACTATTGGCGACGAGAAGGCCGGGCCATGTGGGTGGAACTTGATTCTTTGCCTTTGCCTGCCGATCATTTGCCATCTGCCGGCCCTACGCCTGAAGCCGCACTGGAACAGCAGGAACGTCTAAGGCGGGTAGCCAGAGTCCTGATCCATCTGCCAAAAGAGCAAAGGTTAGGGATTCAGCTCAGAATGCAAGGGCTGCGCTACCGAGCAATCGCTGAAATTTTAGGAGTAAGTGTTTCGACGGTCGGCGAGTTGATCTCTCGGGCTGTCGAACGCCTGAGGAGCGCTGCCGATGGCTAACCACCTGCTCCACCAAGAATTGCTGGCCTATTTGGATGGGGAACTGTCCAAACGCCAAATGGCCAAGGCGGCCAAGCATCTCCAATCGTGCTGGAGCTGCCGAGTGGAGTTGAGGCGTCTGGAGAACGATCTCGTCACGCTCCTCGATGCCCAAAACGAGGTGTTGTCCAGTCTTCCACAACCAGCTTGTCCATGGTCAGCCTTTGACGTTCTGCTCGCTCGAAGCCTGCCCGGAAAACCCTCTCGCCTGCGGATCTCTCTAGCAGCACAGTTTATTCCCTACCTCCGCTTCGCGGGTCTTGCATGCGCACTGATCTGTCTTATTGTGCTGCTGGTCTTTTCATACTCGATCTTCCGATCTGATCCGGTCTCGGCCAAGGAGGTTTTGCGGCAGGTTGGCGTCGCCGACGCAACCCGCACCTCTTTCGCCAGGGACCAGGTGCTTCGGCAAGAAATTCACGTCCACCGAAGAACACGCGACGGGGAAGTGCAGCGTGACGAAGTAGAGGTCTGGAAATCGGATGCAGCGACTTATTGGAACACCTCGGACAAAAACTCTGCCGCCGCCGGGCTCGAAGCAGAATATGCACTCAACAAAGTTCCGATGGACCTCCCGCTCTCTGCCATCGCCCTGGCTGACTGGGCCCGAGTTCTTGGAAGCAGCCCAATGGTTTCCTGGCAGGGTGATGACCTTAGTTTGACGATTATCGCCGCCGATAGCACTACAACGAACTCGATTGAGCGCGCGAGTTGGATAATTCAACCGAGAACATGGCAGTTAGAAGAAATGACTTTGGATTTTTCGGACGCTTCTTTCGAAGTAACGGAAAGCGGTCTTTCGCGCCTGCCGGTAAGCATCGTGCCGGTGAATCTCTTGGTTCATTTGGGGCTTCCTATTCCGCAGACACTTCCTCGGACGATTGCCAGTCATCCAGCGAAGCCAGTACTTCATTCGGCGTTAAGCCCGATCCATCTTCAAGGATGGAATCCTGACACCGTCGAACTTGATGTATTAACGACGTTACATCGCTTACATGCTGATCTGGGAGAACCGGTTACCGTTTCTCGTTCGAATAATTCAATCCTGGTTAACGTTTGGGAGTTGCCAGAACCAAGACAACGCGAGATTAGTGTGGCAATGCAAGACCAGCCCGGCGTTCGTGTAGAGACGCAGGCTCCTGTGGATCTCATGATTCCCACAGGCAAGTATGCGCAGCATCTGATCAATCCAACATTGCGGATTGCGGCCGACTCAACCGGCGGAGATCAGCGTTTAATTAAATTCCTCGGCGGCAATGAAAAGGAAGAAGCATATGCACGGGAAGCATTGGCAACGAGCACGGCCATCCTTTCCCATCTATACACAATTCATAACCTCGCACAACGCTTTCCCGCGGAACGCGAAGACAGATTGAGCCCTACCGCTCGCGCGCAATTAATGATACTGGTGGACGATCACGCCGCAGAGGCTACAAAGGAATTTGCGGCGTTAAAAACGCAGTTAGAACCTCTGGATACGGCGTTCAATATAGATCCAGTTGAATTACCGGCGAGTTCAACCCCGTCCGATTGGCAAAACGGGTCCGTCGACGCGCTGAACGCTGCTAAGACTATTGATCATTGGCTACGGTGCCTTCTCGCAACTGGCGAAACTCCGGTTTCTGCTGATCAGGCCCTCCCGCAGATTCAGCAGATTCTGCCTCGCCTCACTGCCCGTCTTGTGGGTCTCAATACATCGCATTAAAAACTTTCCGGAAAAAGCGGCACCCCGTTCGACTTGTTAATAAATCATGCCTGCGAAGAATCGGATAAAACCAATTCTTGCTCTGTGGCTACCTATCGTTTTCTGCCCATTTGCTTTAACTGCGCAGAATGCACAAATAGGAGGCACAGTTCAAAGTTTTTCGGGAGTTTCAATTGCACGAGCTTCTGTTGAGTTCCGTAATCAAGACACCGGAACCCTCTGGCAGGCGCTTACGGGCTGCGACGGCGTATACCGCATCAGCGGGGTCGATCCAGGAAAGTACGACGCAACTGTTCAGGCCGCCGGATTCAAAACTCTTGTCCGCGAGAATATTGTCATTGCGGGCGGTCGATCTCGTATCCATTTTGAAATGGCGGCTAAAAAGAAATCCCATATCTCACCCTCAACATGCAATCCGTGACTCAGCTTCGCCAGCATCTCGATCGACGGTATCGTCGTCTGGGCCGAGTCTCGATAACTAGCTATCGCGCCTTACAGGTCGCCCGCCTGAAAGCAGAAATGAGGAATAAAATGCAGCAATCCGACAATTTGAGGCTGATATCGAAATGGTTTGTCTTATGCGCAATGGTAACTGCCATCTCACTGCCATCTGCAACTTATGTGATGGCGCAAATGGATCAAGGAGTCATTACCGGCATAGTGCAGGATGAAACAGGTGCGGTAGTTCGCAACGTTCAGGTGACTTTGACAGACACGGACACCGGGACCACTTTCGAGACAACAACAAATGATCGCGGTTTCTATGTGTTCCCACCTGCAAAGGTGGGCAATTACAAAATAACTGCATCTTCCAACGGCTTCCGTACGCTTACTCAGGACAATATCCATCTTAACGTTCAGGATCGCCTGAATATCATTCTGGTCATGCAACCAGGCGCTGTATCCCAGAGCGTTCAGGTGAACGAGGCACCACCACTACTACAGGCGCAATCTGGATCCGTGGGGCAAGTGATGAGTACTCGCACCATCAATAATACCCCGCTTAATCAGCGCAACTGGGTCTACATTGCACAACTGACGGCCGGGGTCGATCCATCAACCTCCTCACAGACTCGTGGAAGTGGAACGGGCGACTTCTTTGCCAACGGCCAGCGCGCGACGCAGAACAACTTTATTCTAGACGGCGTCGACAACAACGTAAATCTTATTGATTTCATGAATGGTGCAAGCTACAACGTAAGTCCACCGCCGGATGCTCTGGCTGAGTTTAAACTCCAGACCAATAACTATAGCGCTGAGTTTGGCCACTCGGCTGGCGCCGTGCTCAATGCCAGCATCAAGTCCGGCACCAACCAAATCCATGGAAATATGTGGGAGTACGTTCGCAACACCGACCTGGATGCCAAAGACTGGGATGCATTGACCATTCCACCGTACCACGAGAATCAGTTCGGAGCCACGCTTGGCCTCCCAATTCTGCCGAACAAGCTATTCGCCTTCGGAGATGCACAAGCTAACCGCATTGCATATAATTCTACCGACACGTTTACTGTGCCTACGCCTTTGATGCGCCAGGGAAACTTTACAGAGCTGTTGAATACGGCCCTGACTGGTTCTGCTCATCCCATTCAGCTCTATCAACCAAACTCCGGCGGTACCTCCACGTTGTCGTGCAATGGTCAAAACAACGTCATGTGTTCGTCGCAGATCGATTCGGTTGCAGAGCGCGTTTTGAACCTATACCCATCGCCAAATACCAACGGCGGTAAAACGTTCGCCAACCGCGTAGAAAACCTTATTGACGACAGTGACACCTGGCAGTGGGACGCCCGCATGGACTACGACATCAGTGCGAAGGACCACACATACGCTCGCCTCAGTTATCTGCATGTGCAAGGTACACAAGCTCCCCCACTTGGTCCGACTTTGGATGGAAGCTCCAACTTCCAGGGAGAATATCAAAACAGTCTTGCAGAAAACGTCATGTTCAGCGAGACCCACCTTTTCAAGCCAAACCTTTTGAACGAATTCCGTTTTGGTTATAACTGGGGCGACTTTTCATTTCTCCAGGAAAATTACAACACAGATGCGGCCAGCCAGCTGGGGATTAGCGGCATGCCGTTTGGCCCGGGCTATCCCCACAATGGCGGCTTGCCGTTTTTCAGTGTCGCAAGCATCAACAGCTTTGGCTCACCCACCTTCGATCCCTCGATTGAGACCCAGAACGTATACCAGATTCTGGACAATGTCACAAAAATCTTGGGAAACCATTCGCTAAAAGTTGGCTTGGATTTGCAGAGTGTGCGTATATCGTTCCAGCAACCTCCTGCGGCACGCGGCAGTTATACCACCACGGGTTTATATACAAGCAACCTGGGGGCGAGCTTTACCGGATATGGCGTGGCGGACTTTTTGGCTAACCAGTATGGAAACGCAAGCATCTCCACAAACGCAATAACGAACGATGCGCGCTGGTATCGTGCAGCATATGTGCAAGATGACTGGAGAGTTAACGCCAAGGTAATGGTTAATGTCGGTTTACGGTATGACTACTACCAGCCTTATAAAGAGATGGCGGGACGTCAGGCGAACTTTATCCCGACCGCTCCATTCGGAGGAATTGGCACTGGAACAGGCATTTACCAGATTCCAACCCAAAGCCAGAATGTACCGCTTTCGCCGCAATTCACGGCCTTATTGGCAGCAGAAAATGTCAGCTTGCAATATGTCGATAACCCCTCTTTGGTCACTGCACAGAAAACAAACTTTGGACCGCGCGTCGGATTTGTATACCAGGTAGATTTACGAACAGTGATCAGTGGCGGCTCCGGGATCTTTTACGGTGGTCTTGAAAGCGTCGGCGGGTATAATCTTGGAAACAACTATCCCTTTCTTTTAACCAGCGTTCTTAACGCCGGGAACTGCGCCCCCAGTAATTGTCCTTCGATTGGCGTTCAGATCGAAAGCGGGTTAACCCAGCAGATTGCAAACGGGCTAGAGAACTTTATCTCTTCTCCTACTTTGTACGCCACTGATCCATCCATCAAGACCCCTTATACCATCGACTATAATCTGATGGTCCAGCGTGCATTGTCGAATAACATGGTCTTATCCCTAGGCTATATAGGGGATGCTTCCCGGCACTTGGCGACGCATGGTGGTCTTAATAATGCAAACGCGCTGCAAAACCCTGCGAATAGCGCTCAGTCGGCCGAGCCGTTTCCTCGATTTGGATCAATTTTTGATCTTACATACGCGGGAATGAGCGACTACAACTCGCTACAGGCAAATTTGCAAAAGCGCTATGCGAGTGGATTGAGCTTTTTGGCCTCGTATACCTGGGCGCATGCGTTGGACGATTCTGACAATCCCCTGGGAGCAGGGCTTTCTATTCGTAACTTCAACATGATCCCCATTATTCACGAATATGCCAATTCTGCCTGGGATGTGCGTAATCGCTTCACCTTCAACGGTTACTATGAGTTGCCTTTCGGCAAAGAGCTGGCGCACTTGACTCATACGAACTGGGCCAACGTGGTGGCGGGCGGCTGGGCGACAAACCTGACATTTACCGCCCAATCGGGCGTGCCTTTCACGGTGGGACCGAATATAAGCACTGCTTCCGGCGGTGTTAGCACAAGAGCCAATCTGGTAAGGGACCCATCTGCTCCTGGAGGCACTCCGGATCCAAGCAATCCAAATATCACTTGTCCTGCTAAAGTACGCACACGCACCAATTGGTACAACCCATGCGCTTTTGCGAACCCGTTGTCGGGCAGTCTGATCCCCCGCACAGGGGCAGGCTCCCAGGTCACGGGTGTATCCAATGCAATTGCGTATCTTGGCGGCACGTCAGATCAGATTGATGGACCTGGCTATGAACGCATCGACCTGTCCGTCTTCAAAGACTTTACTACGTGGCGCGAGCAACGTGTGGAGTTTCGTGCCGATATTTTCAATGTACTTAATCACCCAACCTGGGCGGCTCCGTCGGTGACAAATATCAACTCGAATGCCGGTCAGATCACCGGCCCGCAGGTATTCCAAAACTTTACGCCGGATGCGAGGTTCTTTCAGGTATCACTGAAATACGTGTTTTAAGGATCTGTTTCAAGAACGCTGGAACACGGGGTTCAGTAGATGCACGCGAGTTCTGGTCATGTGAGTATTGCAACACTTTGCGGGTCGTATGCCGCAAAGGGTGCCGCGCACGGTATGGCGGTACCCTGGCTTTCTTGATTTCCGTGTTGACGGTGGGTGGTAAGTGAACGCATGAAAAGACATTGGATGGGGCTTCTCTTGCTGTTAGTCGTAAATGGTTTTTGCTTGTTCGGCCAAGATGTTTCATCCGGTGCCGTGCTTCCCCGGCCTTTTCCACTGCCAAGCCTGCGTGCGCTTCCTGACAACGGTTTGGTGAGAACTCCCCCAATGGGCTGGAACAGTTGGAATCATTTCGAGCGTAAAGTGGATGACAAAACGGTCAGGGAAGCCGCGGATGCCATGGTTTCGAGCGGAATGAAGGCTGCGGGCTACCTTTACATCAACATTGATGACAGCTGGGAAGGCGACCGCGACGCGGAAGGAAATATTACCTCAAACAGCAAATTCCCAGACATGAAGGCGCTCGCCGACTACGTTCATTCAAAGGGTCTCAAGATTGGCATCTATTCGTCTCCCGGACGAACGACCTGCGCAGGCTACGAAGGCAGCTACGGTCATGAGCTGCAAGATGCGCGAACTTATGCGCAATGGGGAATCGACTATCTGAAGTACGACTATTGCAATGCAAGCGCAATCTATCCAATCTTTGATATGCGGGGCGTATATCAAAAGATGGGTGAAGCACTGCGATCGGCTGGACGTCCCATTGTTTACAGCTTGAGTGCAGGCGGCCTCGATGAAGTGTGGACATGGGGCGCCAAGGCGGGGCTTAACCTGTGGCGAACTACCCCCGATATAAGGCCTACTTGGTATTGGATGTCGAGGATTGCGTTCAACCAGCTCCCCCTTAGCAGATATCCATCGCCCGGCCACTGGAACGATCCTGACATGCTTGAAGTCGGCAACGGTCTCTCCGAGGAAGAGTCGCGCACGCAAATGACTCTATGGTCGATGCTGCGTGCGCCGCTCATCGCCGGCAATGACCTAACGAATATGACCGAGGCTACTCGAAACATATTAATGAACCGCGACATGATTTCCGTTGATCAGGATGTTGCGGCAAAACCGGCTCACCTTCTGAGGCAACAGGATGCTGTCCAAATATGGACGCGGCGACTCTCCGATGGCTCGACAGCGATCGCAATTATTAATGCAGGTGGGTCTGTAACTTCGGTCACTCTGAAGTGGAAGGAAGCTGGGTTGATGCGGATCAAGAAGGTACGCGACATTTGGAGGCAGCAGGATATTACGGGCTCGAAGCAAGGTTTCTCGTCGGAGATTCCTCCCCATGGCATAGAGTTCCTGCGAGTGTGGTGAGACCAACCCCGATATCCAAAAGGAGAAGCATCCGGTGAGACTATGACCCAACACAAGCTGCCCCGGTTGCACGCGGGAGCCTGGATTCTGGCTGCGCTTCTGTTCTTCAGTTTGCCCATCTACTCAGCGACAAGCAATGCCCAGGATGCTGTCACCTCTTCCGGGCAACGTCTGGCGGGAGTCTGCGATCCAGTGGCAAATCCACGGGCGGTGGTGGCGTTGGGGCACGCCCGCTTTACAGTGTTGACGCCACAACTGATTCGGATGGAGTGGTCGGCAGAGGGAAAATTCGAGGACCATGCGTCGCTGGTGTTCATTAATCGAAGGCTGCCTGTGCCGAAGTTCGAATCGGACGATGAAGTAAACGGCCCTGGCAAATCTCTCACTCTTCGGACCAACGACCTTATCCTCACGTACAAACCTTCCGGGGATGGCCATTTTACCGCCGACAATCTGTCAATCACTCTCACCGTCGACGGCAAGAAGGTCACTTGGCATCCGGGCATGGAAGACTCTGAAAACCTGCTCGGCACCACGCGCACCCTTGACGGCGCGCTGAGCAGCAAGACCAAGGAGCCGATCGGCCCGGGCCTTATCTCGCGCTCCGGCTGGTCGCTCGTTGACGATTCGACGCGTCCGCTTTTCGATTCTACCGACTTCCGCTTCCTGGAAGGTGAAAAGAGCCCGTGGCCCTGGGTGATGGAGCGACCCGCGGACGAATCCCCCGGCTCCTATGTGGACTGGTACTTCTTCGGCTATGGACACGACTATCGCAAAACTCTTGGCGATTATGTCCGCGTCGCAGGCCGCATTCCGCTGCCTCCACGCTTCGCCTTCGGCGTCTGGTGGTCGCGTTACTGGGCTTACGCCGACCAGGAGCTGGACGAGCTGGTGCGCGGCTTCCGTGAGAATGATACGCCCCTCGATGTGCTGGTCATCGACATGGACTGGCACGTCAATATCGATCAGTTGAAGGCCATGGACGAAACCGATCAGTCGAGTCAGCAACTGGGCTGGACCGGCTACACCTGGAACAAGCTGCTCTTTCCCGATCCAGATACGTTTCTAATGAATCTGCACGACGAGGGCCTGAGAGTCACGCTTAATCTGCATCCTGCATCCGGCCTTCAGCCCTGGGAGCGGGCTTATCCCGCGATGGCGTGCGCCATGGGCATTGATTCGTCAACTAAGAAATATGTGCCGTTTGACCCAACCAACAAGAAGTGGGCCACCAACTATTTCGATCTCGTCCTTCATCCACTTGAAAAGCAGGGCATCGACTTCTGGTGGCTTGACTGGCAGCAGCAGCCAATGATGACCAAGGTGCCCGGCCTAAGCAACACCTGGTGGCTCAATTACCTTCACTTCACCGATCAGCAGCGTGAAGGCAAGCGCCCGCTGCTCTTTCATCGCTGGGGCGGGTTGGGCAATCACCGCTATGAGATTGGCTTCTCCGGTGACACCGTCTCAGCGTGGCCTTCGCTCGCCTTTCAGCCGTGGTTTACGGCCACGGCCGCCAACGTCGGCTATGCCTACTGGAGCCACGATATCGGCGGTCACATGCCGGGCGCAGTCGATCCCGAGCTCTTTACTCGCTGGGTGCAGTTTGGCGCTTTCAGCCCTATTTTGCGCACGCACACCACCAAGAACCCTAATTCTGAACGCCGCATCTGGGCCTATCCCGAGCCTTATTCTTCCGTGCTTCGCTCTGCCTTCCAGCTTCGCATGGCACTTGAGCCCTACATCTACACTGAAGCGCGCCGCACCTACGACACCGGCGTCGCGTTTCTCCATCCGCTTTATTACGATT
>JASIJX010000560.1 GCA_030049955.1 Acidobacteriaceae bacterium | reverse complement strand
CGCGGTTGGACGGAGCGTCTTTTCTGGCACCACGATGGTATCGCCAGGGTTGAGTCGCACGTCGTTAAACGACTCCTTCCAGAAGCCAGAACCCTGGGTGCGCTTGCGGCTGATGACTGAGCCGTCGGCGCGGATTAAGAAGGCGTGATGCCAATCGGCATTGCGGTTTGGACCGCCCGCTAGTTGCACATAGTAGCCCAGAGTCCGTCCCTGTTGAAACACGTATGAATTCTGGTCGTACACAGAGCCGACGACGTTAATACTGGCAGGCGCAAACGGAACAATGAATTTATCCCCGTTTTCAAGACTCAGCTCAGGAATGTCGTTAATGCTTGAGCTGGTGGGGCGAAACTGCAACACGATACGTCCGGTAGCCCTGATCTGGCTGAGCCGAGATAACATCTGCTGGGTCATTAGCTGGGAAGCCGCCACATCCGCGCTTGCAGAGCCAGTGCTCGTAGATGTCATCGCCAGCGCCTGTGTGCCGCGTTCCGCTTCCAGACCCAAGCTGCGCGTATAATCGTCTAGCCGCTGCTGCTGGAGAATGCGGGTCGATTCCCTGGTGAACTCCGACCCGTAGAGGTAAGCCCGAGAGGTGAGGCCGCCAGCGCGGCGCACGACATCCCGCAGGGTTTCTCCCGGCGAAATGCTGTAGAAGCCTGGGTGAACGAACTCGCCTTCCAAATCAATGTATTTGACCTGCTGGTCGAGAGGCACGCGAATGTCGGACTGGGAAAAGATGGTGACTATGTCGCCTGGCTCCAGCGGCAAGTTTGCCGAAGGGTCGTGAGTGAGGACCAGTTTTCCCAGATCGAACGGAACGAGGGACGGCTTGAGTGTTTCTGGGTCGGTGCGCTCGATGACCGCATAATCCCAGTCGATTTGTCCCTCGGGCATCTGCACTCGGGTTCGCGGCATCAAGGGGTTACGTACGGCCTCCGTGGCGATGGTAGCGTTCGCGCCCCGCTCATTCGGTGTTCTGGCTTCGGCTTCGGAGGCGTCCTGGGAAGCTTCTCTGACATCCTGGCCCTGGTTCCTCGGTGTGAGAGCACTCGTTACGTCCGCCTGCATGGCGGAGTTCGTCATTTCGTCCGACGTGGCCTTGGCTGGCTGAGGAGATTCGCCTAAACCCGACGTGGCCTTGGCTGGCTGAAGAGATTCGCCTAAAGTGGAGATTTCCGGCTCGAACTCCGGGGTGGGCAAGCCAAGGTGACTGCGCTTCCACCAGTAGTCGCGGCTCTCCAGCGAATCCTGGTCCGGAATCAGATCGCTCAATCGCATGCCGGGATGCCAGCTAAAGCGACCGGGATTGGCGACATTGCCACGCAAAGTAACGGTCTTTTCGTAGGCCGGCAGGATCGACTCGACGCGCAGAATATCGCCATCGGCGAGAGGGGTTGCGAAACCTTCTGGGTTGAAAGCGACATTCACTACGTCTCGCAGGTGGTGCTGGTCTATGCGTTCGAGTGAAATGCGGGAGTCCGAAGCGATCGCAGTGGTTTTCCCGGCCATTTCAATCAGGTCGCCGATCGTTTCTGCGCCGCTCAACTCATAGATTGCGGGATTCCTCACGCTGCCGGTAATTGCTACCTCCGGCCCAGCCGGCGGGATGTAGATTACGTCTTCCGGAAGGAGCCGCACATCCTTGGATTTATCCCCGTGAATGAGCAAAGCGTAGAGATCGAAATCCGTAACGGTTTGTCCCTGGCGCTTGAGCAAGATGTGACGGAGCGATCCCTGCGGAGATGGGCCACCGCTGGTGAACAAGGCATCCACCAGCGAGCTAAGCGAACTGATGGTGTAAGCACCCGGCCGCCGCGCCTGCCCCGACAGATAGACCTGGATGGATCGAATCCGTCCGATATCGACCGAAAGGTCGAAATTGCGGTATAACCTCGAGACCGCCGAACGCAGTCGCTGATCGAGGGCGGAAAAGGGCAGCCCTGCAACCTGAATGGTGCCGACTTGGGGGAGATAGATGTTACCCGAACGGTCAACGCGCAGGTTTCCGCCAAAGTTGACCTGGCCCCAGATGCGAACCCGCAACTCGTCATCCGGCCCGATTACATATTCCGGTGGCACAGGCGCCTGATCGCTGGGCGCAAACGTAGAGGGTACGCGGCGAAACAGGTCTTCGCCATAAAGGGGAAGAAATTTGCCTGTTGTTTCGGCAACGAATTTCTGAAATTCCGTGGGAAGGTCAGGCGGAAGCGGTTGTTGCTGCCAACGCTCGCCGGCCTGTACCCCGTCCTCGTAGGAACTAGCAATCGGGTTTGAGGTATCCGACGGAACGTAGCCCAGTGAGGCAGGAACGGGAAGGCCGCCGCTTCCGCCACCCGCCACACTGCTTGTCGACTGCTGGCTCTGCGAACAGTCTTCGCCTGGGGCCAGGAGTGGATTGTTACACCCAGACGACGCGCCCTGCTGACCTGGTACTGCGCCGGTTTCGACAGGAATTTGACCGCAGAGAAGCGGGGACACGGTGAGGAAAACCAGAGCAGGCAGCAGCGCAAAGCGATTGGCCATGATCCTCTTATTCTCCAGGATTTACGCGCTATACCGCAAGCTAGACGCACAAGGCGCAAACGAAGCGAGGAGGCGCCATGAGAGCTGCAAAAGCAGCTCACTTTTCAATTGCTTGCCTCGACAAGAACGATTTCGCACCTCCACCGAAGAGCTGCATAAGGCCGGGACGGTAGAGAAAAACGGCAGCCAACTCCATTTCAGGTGCGATCGGTTGTCTAATCGGTAAAATGAGGTTTGGAGAACCACGGAGATGAAGTTGGATACGATCAGCGAAGCGGCCTTGCGGAAGGAAATGATCGAAGTAACAGCTCCCGCTCAGGAAATACATTTGCTGGATGTTTTGATCATCCTTTCTCGACGCCGATGGTTCATCGGCTGGTTCACAGCGGGTGGGGCGGTGCTTACTGCGATCATCGTGCTGTTGATCCCGAACAAATACACCGCAACCTCCGTTATCTTACCGCCCGGCCAGAATAATTCAATGGCTTCCGCGCTTATCAGCCAGATGGGCGGATCTTCTAACCTGATGGCCTCACTGGCGGGCGCTGGTCTTGGCATTAAGAATCCCGGCGACATGTATGTCTCGCTATTTCACAGCAGCACGGTCGAAGATGCGTTGATTCGACGCTTCGGACTTATGGCCCGGTATCACAAGAGGACCATGGTCGATACTCGCCGCGAACTTGAAAGGAAAGCGGCGGTCGCGCTCGGCCTCAAAGACGGACTGATCCGCGTGAGTGTCACGGACCGCGATCCAAGATTTGCGGCCGAGTTCGCAAATGCATACGTCGACGAGTTCCGTAAACATACCGACAGCATGACGTTGACCGAAGCTTCGCAGCGCAGAGCATTCTTCCAGCAGCAATTGCTGAAGGCAAATGAGGACCTGGCGAAAGCTGAACAGGCCATGAAGAAGATGCAACAGACCACCGGAGTGCTGCAGCTGGATAGCCAGGCAAGAGCGATGATCGAACAGGCCGCGATGCTCCGCGCCCAGATCACGGCCAAGGAAGTACAGCTTCAATCCATTCAGTCTTTCGAGACGGAGAACAACCCGCAGTATGCAATGGTTGAGCAGCAGCTTGAAGCGCTGCGTGAGCAGTATGCCAGAGTAGCGGGTCCGGACGCGAACATCTATGGCAATATTGGGCTGCCTAAGACCAATATCCCGGAATCAGGCGTTGAATATATCGATGCGGTACGTGATCTACGCTACAACGAGGCGATCACCGAGTTGCTGACGAAACAATTTGAGACCGCTAAGTTGGACGAGGCGCGCCAGGGAACGATCCAGATATCCGACGTGGCCGTTCCGCCAGATAAGAAATCTTCACCACCGCGTGCGCTTATAGTGAGTCTGGCGACGTTCATGGCATTCGTCATTGGCGTGCTCTGGGTTATTTTTGCCGATCAGTGGCAGCGCGCGCTGCTAGAGCCGGATAATAGGGCCAAGGTCGGAGTCCTCCGGCAAAATCTGTTTAGCCATCGAGGATAGATGGTTCCTGCGATGATCCGTAGGCTTAATATGACGGCCAATAACATTGTGGGCATCGAAAGAAGAATTCCGACGAAGTGCTGAGAAAGGCCAGAATGAGTGGATACAGCGGTCGCATACGAAGCAGAGTCAATCGATGACAATTCTCGGTTACCTTCTCCTTCCCGTTGGCATCGGCTGCCTAGTCTTTTCAGAGAAATGGCTCCTTCGCCTCTTCGTTTTCTGGACATTATTCTCGGCGACCTCGGCTATCAATTTTGGCGAAACGGATACTGCCTCAGGACTCCAGGTATGGATGCTTTTTGGCTCGTTTTGGCTTCTTCGCCAGATCATCCGACTGATCGGTAATCTTTCGATTTTTATCGACAGCCGGATTCTTTCTCCGTGCTTGTGGCTGGTGGGCATTGTGATGGTAGCATCCGTGTCGCTTGTGATGCCTGCGTATATAAACGGTAGGCTTATAATCAGTTCAGCGGGATTGTCTCAGCAAGCTGAAACTCCGCTTTATCTGACTTCGCACAACTTTACTCAACTTCTCTACCTTGTTTTCGGCGTCATGCTGGCCATAGGTATCGCCCACTTGAGTTTGAGAGCCGAAAAGCGGGAAGAGATAGAGAAAGCATTATTGATATCCGCAATCGTTCTCTCGCTTTGGGGAGGTGTTGAGTTTATCTGCAGCGTGATCGGAATAACCTATCCATCTTATATCTTCAATAACTCAACATCGATATCTGCACTAGGCTATCAAGAAACATTGTCGTCAGGGATCGCGCGTGTTTCTTCGGCTACGCTGGAGCCTTCAGTTTTTGCTCAGTGTCTTATCTCAGCGCTGCCCCTCACGTTACCTGCGTGGTTCGGCGTGAAGCCCGTTTTGTCACGCGTCTGGGACCGCTTGGCATCATTGTTATTCGTGGTGATGTTGATTCTAAGCACATCCACGACGGCAATTTTCGGTATTGCCGTGCTCGCCGTTCTGCTGCTGGCGGTATTGAAAAAAAGTAAATTAATTTCCTTCGGGCGCACGGTCAAACTAGGAGCGGCCGGCCTTGCATTCGCCGTGGCGATAGCTACGCTCCTCGCCAGTTCGTCTACGGCACGACAGACGTTGACGGATATCCTGCTTGGCAAAACTGGTGGGGGGTCTGCGATCGAGCGATCCATGACAGTTGCTTTGGCCTTTGGATACTTCCAACAATTCCCGATCCTTGGTATCGGCTGGGGAAGTGCAACTTCACATGATCTCTTTGTGTACCTATTATCAAACGTCGGAGTTATTGGGGCTGCTGTCTTTACAGTTGGCATGTTTGTTGTGATTGCACGAAGCTGGAAGAATCTTTCGCCTCGACATGGGCGAGTCGATTCCCGGTCCATGGTATGGTTTCTCAGCCTCTCCAGCTTTCTGATTGTTAGTATCTTTGTCGGGTTCCCGTTGGTTTTGGGAAATTTCTGGATCGCACTTGGGATGGCGATAGGCGCAGGGCAGCAGGGCCGTCCCGCTGAATCGCTTGTCGGAGCCAGAGATCATCAGGTTCAATACAATTGAGTACTGAAGCAGGCGCCGATAAAATCATCCGGCATAATAAGCGCGAATCATCGCTTTACCATGAGCCCACAGGCGCGATGCCCTTCCCCGCTTACCTAGCAGTGTGTATCCCACCGCCCGGCTAAAGTCGAAAACGACTAGACAGGTGAGAAGGAAAGGATTCGAATGTTTCGCTAGTACCCGCCCAAAACCACCGCCGTACTTCTTCGCTCTGGGAACATCGACGAATCCGTCTTTTCTGGGATGACCTACATGGTAATTGGAATAGAAACGTCCGCGGATCCCACTGTTCATCAGTGTAAGCAAGAAATCGGTATCTTCGCCGCACCCAAAATCCGTACCCGCCCCAGGCCCAAGGGACTCATCGAATTTCAGGGACACTTCGTCTGCGGGTCGTTGAACAAAATAGCAGTACGTGGCAGAAGTCCGGAAAATGTTGATCCATCGTAAGTCACATTCCGTTTGAAACCAATGATTACCACTCTTGATCCCCTGCTCATTTCGAGAGCCTAAGGCAAGGATTCCATAATGGGGGTTCTCTCTGAACCATGCATCAACTTTCTGCAAGGTGTCGGGGTGGTACCAACAATCATCGTCTGGAAATGCGAGGATCTCACCGGCACTGTGCGCCAATCCAATATTTCTTGCTTGCGAGACTCCGGGAGAGCAGCGAAGATGCAGAACCTGTGGCCGCTCTCCATTTCGGCCAGATGATCGCGAGATACGTGGAATCCATTCTTGCAAATGGGGTGTCAAGCGCTCGTCGGGGTTCTGATCGACGACAATCAACTCAAAGTCCTTCAGTTCCTGTTCAGCGAGAGTCCGAAGCAAGATTAGTAACTCTTCGGTGCGTCCAAATGTAGCCAGAATAAGGCTGAATCGAGGCATACTCTCAGGTCTCCTGTGCGTTAGCCAATAGGAAAAGCCCCTTATGTCTCTCCGATTTCATGCAGCCGTTCCGTCGGTCGAGTCATCATCGGAAACGACTAACTCGCACGGCTGAAGAACCTGCCGGCGGAGGCTGTTTAGGAGTTCCGGCCGGTACATCTCGACATCAAGCGTGTACATTGCGATAGATGCCGAAGCGTGCGGATGTCTCTCTGTCACCTTATAAGTTTCTCCCAGATTGACCAGACGAGCGAAGGTACACATCGGCGATTTCTGATCGTAAGGGTCGCGCTTACGAGACACCAACACGATGTAGCCGACGGTACGTATCACTTGCCTTCAGCCTGGACGTGGCCGTCTGCTTGAGCAGGCTCCATTATTATAATCGGGACGCCGAGGCCGCATTGACGGGGGATCTCCGCCTGAGCCGGGCGCGACTCGACGATCTGCGAGTCGCCATCGTGCACTGCTGGTTCGTTGGCAGGGCGGAGAGCGGGTGGTGCCCGTCGGGGCATCACCCTTCAAACTTTTAGAGGTGCAAGTCTGTTGGAGATAGAACGGAGTACTATAACCGGTCCATAACAGCACCATAGGTTAATTTCAAGCCTTCGCGCAATGAGAACTCGGGATTCCATCCGAGGGCCGTGGCGCGTCCGATATCTAGCAGCTTGCGCGGAGTGCCGTCGGGCTTGCTCGTGTCGAACTTCAGTTCACCCTTGAACCCAACAACATCGCACACCAACTCGGCCAATTCGCGGATGGTGCAATCCTTACCTGTGCCAATGTTGACTAGGGGTGGCGCTTCATTATTCAGGAGGGCATCAAACGTGGTAGGTTCAAGTTGCATTAAGTGCACACAGGCGCGCGCCATGTCGTCAGAGTAGAGAAACTCGCGCCGAGGAGCTCCGCTACCCCAGATATCGATTGACGATTTGCCGTTTACCTTAGCGCAATGCGCTTTGCGCAGCAGCGCCGGCAAGACATGTGAACTGTTTAGATCAAAGTTGTCATCCGGACCGTAGAGGTTGGTGGGCATTGCTGCAAGGTAATGCGAGCCGAACTGGCGATTATAGCTCCAGCACATTTCGATTCCTGCAATCTTCGCTAGCGCATACGGCCGATTCGTCGGTTCAAGCGATCCTGTCAGGAAATACTCCTCGCGGATGGGCTGCGGGCAGAGCTTCGGATAGATGCACGATGAGCCGAGAAATAAAAGGCGGCTAACGCGGCTTTGATAGGATGCCTCGATGACCGCCAGCTGGATTGCTAGATTGTCGCGAATGAAGTCGGCAGGGAACTGGTTGTTCGCCATGATGCCACCAACCCTCGCTGCAGCAAGAAATACATACTCCGGCTTCTCGGCTGCGAAGAACCGCGCGACATCCTCGGCTTTCGTTAAGTCAAGCTCGGCATGCGTCCGCTTTACAAGGTTGGTGAAACCCCTTTGCCCGAGCTGGCGGATAATTGCCGAGCCTACCAGCCCTCGATGGCCAGCAACGAAAATTTTCGCTTTCCGATCGAGCATTGGTTGTCCGAGCTCTGTCATTAGCTCTCCCGCACGTTGTATGCCGAGTACCCGTGACGTTGCACAAGAGCATCGCGTTCGGCCGCCATGAGATCGGCGTCGACCATCTCTGCCACCAGTTCATCGAACGTCGTGGTTGGGGCCCAGCCAAGCTCTTCACGAGCCCTCGTCGCGTCACCAAGCAGCGTTTCGACTTCAGCCGGACGGAAGTATCGCGGGTCGACCGCTACGATCACATTCCCTTGAGCGTCCGTGGCTTTTTCGTGGGTACCGGATCCGGACCACGTCAAATCCATTTCGAGGCGCTTCGCGCAGCGCTGGATAAACTCGCGGACGGAATACTGTATGCCGGTGGCAATGACATAATCTTTCGGAGTATTGGCCTGCAACATCCGCCACTGTATTTCCACGTAGTCGCGCGCATGGCCCCAATCCCGCTTGGCGTTTAGGTTGCCGATGAACAGCTGTTGTTGAAGTCCGGTTTTGATACGTGCAAGCGCGCGAGTGATCTTGCGAGTTACGAAAGTCTCGCCGCGAAGGGGAGACTCATGGTTAAACAGGATTCCGTTACATGCGTAAATCCCATAGCTCTCGCGGTAGTTCACGACGATCCAGTATCCGTAAAGCTTGGCTACACCATACGGTGAACGAGGGTAAAAAGGTGTCGTTTCGCGCTGCGGGATCTCTTGCACCAGGCCAAAAAGCTCCGATGTCGATGCTTGGTAGAAGCGTACCTTCGTCTCGAGCCTGAGAATGCGGATCGCCTCCAACAATCGCAGCACGCCGAGAGCGTCCGAGTTCGCCGTATATTCAGGCTCCTCGAACGAAACTTGCACGTGAGACTGCGCTGCGAGGTTATAAATCTCATCGGGCTGCACCTTTTCCACAATGTGGATCAACGATGACGAATCTGTCATGTCGCCATAATGCAAAATCAGATGAGGATGCTGTACGTGAGGGTCTTCGTATAAATGGTCGATCCGCATCGTGTTGAACAGCGATGTACGGCGTTTGAGGCCATGTACTTCATACCCTTTCTTCAGCAAGAGTTCTGCAAGATATGAGCCATCCTGACCCGTGATCCCTGTAATCAATGCTTTCTTCACGTCTCATACGTCCTTTATCGAAAAAGTCAGCGAGCCTATTTCGGCCAACAATTATATCCTAAAACAATGAACGCACCGCTTGCCAGCTTACTAGATATGTTTCTTAAATGGGTTTGGCTTCGGCTAAGCACTCACTCACAAGGCAGTCGGCTGCTGACCTTCTGTGAAGGAAGAAGCGCCGAAAGCTGGTGACGGGTGCGTAGGGGGAATACGTACAACCCTGTTGTCGAAGTAGAGGCGTTAGGCGAACAAGCATGGACGACCCTGGGTTTCGAATGGGGTCTGTTTAGAGAGCGCATCCGTGCTTAAAATATCCCTGCAGTCGCGCCTCCCACGGGTCGTAAAATTCTGTTGACGAGCACATAGGCTCCGCGTCGTTGCGTTGGTGAATGCTTGATCATTCACCGGCTGCATCCAACTGGAACGCGAAGAAAAGCGCAACTAGGCGGGGTCTGCCATATAGTGGATGAAGCCGATACAAGCAGGCTGCTAAAGGTACTATGGACAAATGAAAAATCTTCCGAGCAGCAGATATGCCACGGAATCACTTGGGGATGCTTATTCCCGACACAAACAATTCGTAGATCTTGCCGGAAAAGGAAAAGAGGTTCTTGAGCTCGGATGTTCCACTGGGTTCCTTTCCAAACATCTAGTAAAAAATGGCTGCAGGGTCACAGGAGTCGAAATCGATAAAGATGCCGCTCAGGCTGCACGAAGCTATTGCTGTCGCGTCGAAACGATCAACATTAACGATCCAAATTGGATAAATGAGATCGGTGCATCCTTTGACGTAATCCTCTTCGGAGACGTTTTGGAACACCTCATTGATCCTCTACAGACGCTAAAACTCTCTCGATCTGTCCTGCGCCCGGGCGGCCACGTGGTGATCAGCCTCCCAAACGTCGCGCATTGGACGGTACGCGTTAAGTTGTTTTTCGGAAATTTCAATTACAAAGACTCTGGGATCCTTGATGAGACGCATCTCAGGTTTTTCACGCATAAAACCGCGCTGCAGTTAATCGATGATGCAGGGTTCTCAGTTACAGATTATCTGCCTATCATCGGTGGAAAGCTAAGCGGCATTTTTAGGCCAATGTGGCAGTTAGGAGCAACTGTCATCCCGGGACTGCTGGCATTTCAGATGCTGTTTCGCGTGATTCCCAAGTCCAATTAAATTGCAAAGTCGCTTCCTATCC
>JASIJX010000559.1 GCA_030049955.1 Acidobacteriaceae bacterium | reverse complement strand
CTTCTGCAGCCAGATGGGGACCTTGAACCATGGCTTGCCGACACCCAGCCCTTGGTCGAAGTTGCCCGTGGGCGTCTCGAACATGGGGAACGTGCCGATCTGCGGCATGCGTTTGCCTTCCTTGATGAAGGCAACCTTGGCGCCCAGTTCCATGTCGGTGAGGCCGAAGGCGAGCGGTCCCTGGCCGGCGGGCGCGTAGAACGTTTTGTTCGACGGTGCGACGACGCCCCACGGCAGGATGGCATGCAACTGCACGCGGGGAATGGCGCCCCAGTTGAATTCGAAGGCAGGGCCTACGGAATCGATCTCCACGGGCGTGCCGTCGGCAGAGCCGAAGATGTAGAACTCGTAGTGGTGCAGGTCGACGGGAACGGGATCGTCAGTCTGGTACGGCGGGCCCTGAGCGCACAGCTGCGCGCCGCACAGAACCACGGCGAGCAGCAAACAGAGCCGCAAGACGAAGATGCGCGGCATCGATAGGACCTTCATCTGCTGCGGACTTTATATCGAAGTTCGATAACAGTCAAGTGAAGGTGCTATGACGTTGCGCTATATTCATTCCTGTGACGGACCTCATTCCTGTGATGGACCATCGGCGCGAACTTTACTACGGGCTGATCCGCATCCACGTGCTGCTGCATGCCGCCGAGGAGCCGATCTTCGGCTTGGAAATGATGCAGGAGCTATCGCATCACGGCTACCGCATCGGGCCGGGAACGCTCTACCCTTTGCTGCACGGAATGGAGAACGCCGGGCTGCTGAAATCAGCGGCGGATGCAGCTACGGGGCGCAGAAGGCGCGTGTACCGCATCACCGCGGGCGGCAGACGGGCATTAAGCAGGGCAAGAGAGAAAGTTGACGAGTTGCATCGAGAACTGCACGAAGAGCATCCGCGCGTGCGGGGTGAACAGCGGAACCGGTCACGCGATGCGAAGGCGCGGCGGTCGCGCTGATGCCCGCCAGGACATCGGGCTTTGCGAATCAGTGATGGTGGTGTCCTCCGCCACCGCCGCCGGAGTGCATCTTGGGGGCTTTCTCGTGAGCGAAGCCGCCGTGACCGAAGCTTTCGTGACCGAAGCCTTTGGGGGCTTTGCCGCCACCGTAAAAGTTCTTCGGCGCGCGGCCGAAGTCTTCCGACTCGCGTCCGCGGCTGAAAGGATGAAACCCACCACCGCCGAAGGCGCGCTCGTTATTCGGCTCGACGTAGGCGCGCTGATAGCTCGATTGCGGGGCGCGATAGCCGCCGTAGGCGTAGCCGCTGGAGCGCGGGGCAAAGCTCTGGACACCGCGATTGTCGTAGTTCGGGCGGTTGTAGGCGTTCTCTGACCGGTTGTAGGCCTGAGGATGGGAGAACTGCGGCGTGGGCTGGCGATAGGCCTGCTGCGGGCTGCGGCCGTAGCCGTAATAATTTCGGCCGTAAGAATTATTGGCGTAGCTGCGTGTTTCCGGCCTCATTTCGGACCTTGTCTCCGGCATGGCCCGGCCGTAACCGCCCCGCCCCATGGACGAAGACCTGTCCATGGGGACCCCGCCGCCACGGTCGAACGCCCCGGCGCGGTTATACGGAATGGGGGCGTGGCCAAAGCCGGGGCGATAGCCACCTGCCCAGTGGCCAGCATGGCTCCAACCGGCGTAGGCGCGCGCGCCACCATGCGGAAAGCCCCAATCGGCCACGGACGCGCTGTTGGTGAAGTACGTGGAGTGGTGGAAGAAGACGGCATGCGCCAGCCAGCTCAGGCTCCAGCCGATGAGGCCGAAGGGCGTGCGGTCAAAGGCCGCCATGGCAATGCCTGGGCCGAAGCGAAGTCCGGCGCCGAAGAATCCACCGAGAAACGCGCCGAATGAAAAGCCCGGATAGGGAGCAATGGGCGCGCCGTATACCGCCCAGGGATTGTACGTGGGCACGTAGACGTAATCCGGCGTGGGCGGAGCAAGCTCGATTGCGCCCTGGTCGTAGGTCATGCTCTCCTGCGGCGTGTTTTGGAGCGTTCCGGCGGCCTGGGCGCGGTCGCGCAGCGCCTGCACAGTCTGCATCACGTCCTGCGGCTGGTTAAAGTAGGCGTTGCCGAGCTGCGTGGTCCATTCCAGGTTTTGGTCCATCATGGCCAGCACCTGCGGGAACGCGGTGAGACCCTTCACGCTGGGATCCCAGTTTTGATTGGCAACGGCTGCCGAAATCTGATCGGGCGAACTGTAGCCCTGGGATTGCATTTGCTGGAGCCACTGGTTGGCCACGGCCACCTGCTCGGGATACGTGCTGGCGGTGAGGATCTGGGCGAGCAATGAGTCCGGATAGAGGGCGACGGGGGCGAGAAGCTGATCGAGCTGGGAAGGGCTGAGCGGCGCTTGCGCCGGCACGTTTGGCTGTTGGGCATAGCCCGGCGGCTGGTCGCCGTAGGCATAGTTCTGGTCCCCGTTTGAATATGGCTGAGGAGCCGCGTAGGGCTGCTGTCCATATTGCGGCGGCTGCTGCGGATAGGCGGGCGGCGCATACTGCTGCTGGCCATAGCCAGGCTGCTGGGGCTGGTTTTGATACTGGGGCTGCGCGTATTGCGGCTGTGCCGGCTGCTGATAGCCGTAAGGCGCCGTTGGCGGGTTCTGGCTGCCGTAGCCGTAGCCATACTGCTGAACAGGCTGCTGAGCAGAGGCGTGCTGGCCGGTTGCGGCGAGCAGGAGCAGAGCGGCGAGGCCGCAGAATGCGGGCGTGAGAACCAAGGCAGTGGATCGCGTGCGGCCGTAAGCTCTGTTTCGGCCAATAAGGGCCAGCTTCGATGCGAAGGTTCGGGTTCTGGGATCCATAGCTCCCTCTCGGACGCTCGCACCGGGGACCGGCGGCCGAAGTGCCGGAAGCGAGCAGTTCAGGCCCCGCGTTCGGGCCTGCGGCCGACCCTTTGAAACCGGCGCGCGCGGTTGGTTTTTCAATCGCCGCCGGACGACGCCGGACAAGGGGTTGAAGGTGAAGACCCTTGCCCGGGCGAATAGTTTCGTAGAACCTTTTCCAGTTCCGCGGAGCCTTTTCGCGCGGTTGGATGCGGGTTTGGTGAAATCGCAATTTCACGGTGAGAGTGATGACGTGCGCTCTCAGAATGCGCTCTGAGAAGCTGTGACTCACTGCGACTGATTCGCGTGCTCCGATGCCGAATAGAAGCCCGCTCGCATCGAAACGCCAAATCGGAGCGCCAAGCTGACGAAATTCGCATTGAAATGTTAAGTGCGGGAAACAGGGAGCTTAGCGAATCAAACTACGTAAGTGCGTGAAAACAAAGACTTGCCCTTTCAAGTGTTTGAAAACAAGTGGGATGGGTCTGCTGCCCGGCGTTCCGCGCCTCCACTGGCAGAACTCCAATGTAGCAAGATCGAGCTCAATGATCGGCAATGTTTGCTGAAGAAATCTGGGCAATGGTCCAGGTCCCGTCATGGTTGAAGAAAGCCCGCCGATCCGCAGGCTGCAATCTGAATCTGAAAAGAGAAAACGTCCCTCAGCGGCTAAAGCCGCGCAGTTTTGTGAGCGTTTGCGGCACGGCTAAAGCCGTGCCCTTTCAAAACACTTGAGACTGAGACGCTACCACAATTGAGGCAGTTTTGTGAGCGTTTGCGGCACGGCTAAAGCCGTGCCCTTTCAAAACATTTGAGACTGAGACGCTACCACATTTGAGATTGAGAGGCTGACTGCAATGGCCTCTATTCGCCGCACCGGCAGTTCTCTGATAAACTGAAAGTTCTGAGTTCAATCGCAGGAAAACACCATGTCAATCCATCCAGTAATGCAGCACCTGGCTGATAAGCTCAAGCGCACCGATTTGCCGGAGTTTGCGCCCGGTGACCAGATTCGCGTGCAGGTGAAGATCAAGGAAGGCGACAAGGAGCGGCTGCAGGCCTTCGAGGGCCTGGTGATCGCCATCAATCGCGGACCGCAGGGCAGCTTCACCGTGCGCAAGATGAGCTTTGG
>JASIJX010000012.1 GCA_030049955.1 Acidobacteriaceae bacterium | reverse complement strand
CATTTACATCACCATTACCTTCCTGCCGCTCTACTACCAGGAGGTGCTCGGCTACACGGCCTTTTCCGCCGGCCTGGTCGTGGGCCCGCGCGGCATCGGATCATTCATTGGCTCGCCGGTCATCGGCTTTCTAGGCTCGCGCATTGATAATCGCAAGCTGCTCAGCGCCGGTTTTGTCGGCTTCGGCATCTGCTCGTACATCTTCGGCTCGGTCAACCTGAACATTGGCCCACTTACACTCCTCGTGCCCATCGTGCTTACCGGCTTTGCGCTGAGCTTCGTCTTCGTTCCGCTGGCCACGATGACAACCATGACGATTCCAAACCGCGACATGGGGAGCGCAACCGGCCTCTTTAACATGCTGCGCAATATCGGCGGATCGGTGGGCATCTCCATGGCCACGACAATGCTCGTTCGCCGCTCGGCGCTGCACCAGACATACCTGGCGGGCCACCTGAGCACGTCGAGCATGGAGCTACAACAGAGGTCAGCAGCGCTAGCCGGCTACCTCGGCCGCCAGATCGGCCCCGGCGGCGCGCGCCCGGAAGCATACGGGCTGCTTTATGGTCAATTGCTAAAGCAGTCGACCCTACTCTCGTATGTGGACATCTTCCGCTGGACCGCGGTGCTGGCGTTCTTTTGCGCGGGTGCCACATGGCTGTTCAAAAAGCCGCCCAAGCATATGAAGGCGCCGCCGGGTGCGCACTGACCTCCAACGGCTTTTCAGAGGCAACGCAGCGCGCCGAGCCCGCCTCTATTTTTCGTGTGAACGGAACACGCGGCCGGACGGCCTGGTGTTCCGTCATCCGGGCAGGGGCGAGAGGTTTTCGCGATTTCCCTCTCTCGCCGGCGGCGAAGGAGAATCGCTTTGGCAGCCGCCGGACCCTGCCACGCCTTTGAGCACCTAAGCGTTCAGACTATCAGCGGCACGAACCGCCGCTTCCGCTCGTCGTAGCGCTCGATCCGCCCGGTGAGGATGTCGTAATACCACCCGTGAACGGCCAGCTTGCCCTGCTGCATGGCCCACACCACCGAGGGCTGGCCCTTTAGGCTCTCAAGCTGCGCCACAACGTTGCCACGAATCAGCGCAGCGAGTTCGCCGCTGTCTCCATCGGCCGGGTTAATGGGCTGACGGTGGTTGAATGCCGCATCTATATGCCGCAGCCAGCGCCGCGCCTTAGGCAGCGACTGCACGGCTTTGCGGTCTACGGCCGCCTTCAGTGCGCCACAGTCGGAGTGGCCACAGACGATAATGTGCTTGACCTTCAGCACCTCCGCGGCGTATTCGATCGTGGCTGTCACGCCGTCAGCGTCCGCAATGGCTGCTGGCGGGATGATATTGCCGACACTGCGGCTGATGAACAACTCGCCGGGCCCGGTGCCGAAGATCATGTCTGGGACAATGCGCGAATCGGCACAGGTGATGAAGAGAAACTCCGGCGCCTGCGACTCCGAAAGCAAATGGAACTGCTTCTTCCTCTTCGGAAACACCTTGGCATGAAAGTGTTTATGTCCTTCAATCAGCCGGTCCATTGCCGTCTGCGTCTCATCCTCTACAACTGCCATGATGGCCCCCGTGATCTGCGCCCAGCTGAAATTCTCCACTCCCGGTCCGGCGGCTTCCTGACGCTAGATCTCGCCCGCCGCGACGCTGCAAAGCCAACAGTGCCGCACAGCAATCCCTGCCGCGGACAGATTCCCGGATGACGAAATACCGGAAAGTTTTTCCAGGACAACGGAAGGTTTTTAGGAAATTGCTCATCCCCAGCCTATCGCATCCGGTACGCCATGTCGCTGGAAAAACTGCGGAATGCGCTCAGCGCACCACGGCCAGCACAAAGCCGTCGTAACCCTTGGGTCCCACATTCTGCAGCACGGTGGCGCTCAACCGCGGTTCAGCGGCCATCAGTTCCGCCATGCGCCGCGTGCCCTGCACGTCGGGGTCGGAGCTTTTGGCGTCAATCACCTTGCCATCCCGGACGACGTTATCCACCACGATCACCGTTCCCGGCCGCGAGAGCTTGAGCGCCCACTGGAGATAGCCGGGATTATTTCCCTTGTCAGCATCGATGAAGATCAGGTCGAATGGCTCGCCGGCGGTGGCGATGGCGGGCAGCAGATCGAGCGCTGCGCCCACGCGGATTTCCACGCGATCGAGCACCCCGGCGTTTTTGAGGTTGCTGCGCGCGATCTCGGCGTGCCTGGGTTCGACTTCGAGCGAGAGGATGCGGCCGTCCGCAAGCAGCGCGCGCGCCATCCAGATAGTGCTATAGCCGCCCAGCAAGCCAACTTCCAGCACGCGCCTCGGCGCCAGCATCTGGACGAGAACCTGAAGAAATTTGCCCTGCATAGGCGAGACGTCTATAGCAGGGAGTTTGGCCGCGTGGTTTGCCTTAAGCGCGGCCTCAAGCTGCGGATCCATAGGAGCCAGCAGGCCGGCAAAATAATTGTCGACCGCGGTCCAGACAGATTTGGGATCGGCTTTAGTCATGCCTTTGAGCAAATCTTATTTTTCCCGCGCGACGACGAACTCCGGCACCCACAGCAGAGCCCGCTTGAACTCGGAATCTGGAAATCCAGCCAGCGCCTGACGCGATTGGTTGGCGTAACGGTCAGCCGCAGCGCGCGCGTACTCCACCGAGCCGTTGCGCGCGAGGATCTCCTGAATCTCCTGCCGGCTTACGTTCTCAAAACTGCGATCGTCGAGCACGCGCTGGATTGATCTGCGATCCGCCGCAGTCCCGTGGTCGAATGCGTGAATCACGGCAAGCGTGGCTTTGCCTTCGCGCAGATCGCTGGCCACGGGCTTGCCCAGCACCTCTTCTGTCGCTGTCAGGTCCAGCACATCGTCGACAATCTGAAAGGCGAGACCAACGGCGCGGCCGTAAGCGGCCAGGCTTGCTTCTTCGCTTTCGGTAGCATCGGCAAGAACACTGCCAATACGCACCGAAACTGAAAACAGGCAAGCCGTTTTGCGGAAGATCAGATCGTAGTACTCGGCCTCAGAAACCGCGCGGCCGAGCTTCTGAATTTGCAGGAGCTCGCCTTCAACCATCTGCTGCGTAAGCCCGACGAGCAGGTCGAGGATGCGCAGATTGCGCTCCTCGAGCGCGACTCTGAAGGCCTGCATGTAAAGCCAGTCGCCGGCCAGCACGCACTTTTCATTTCCCCAAGTAGTGTTGGCGGAAGGCCGTCCGCGGCGTGTGTCGGCGCCATCGATAATGTCGTCATGCACCAGCGTGGCCGTGTGCACCATCTCCACCACCGCGCCCAGCCGGATGGCGCCCTGGCCTGCATAGCCCAACAGGTGCGAAGCCAACAGCAGCAGCGAAGGACGGATGCGCTTGCCGCCGCCCTCGCGCAGGTACTCGGCAATCTCCGTGATGGTGCTGACGCTCGAAGCCGCGTCGCGCCCCAGCTCCTGCTCAATGGCCACCAGGTCTTCGCGCAGCAGGTCGAAGACTTCACGGGCCGTCGCTATGGTGAGTGTGCTCAAAGCTCTCCGATTCTTACAAGCTGAAACGAGGAGGAATTTCTGGGCCGGTCGCCCGTCAATTTGTCCGGTAATTCGTGAACTGCAGGTCCACGCCCATATCGCGGCCGCGCAGCATGGCGATGATCGACTGCAGCTCGTCGCGGTCCTTGCTCGATACTCTCACGGTATCGCCCTGGATGCTGGCCTGCGCCTTCTTTTTGGCATCTTTGATCAGCCGCACGATTTCTTTCGCTTTTTCTGCCGAAATGCCCTGTTGCAGGCTGACCTTCTGCCGCACGCTCTGGCCGGCAGCCGGCTCAATCTTGCCATAAGTCAGGTTCTTGAGCGAAACGCCGCGCTTGACCAGCTTCTGGCCGAGGATCTCTTTCACAGCCTCGAGCTTGTACTCGTTGGCAGAAGCGAGCTGGATGGCATCGTTCCCCTCGAGCTTGATTTCGGAGTGCGAATCCTTGAGGTCGAAGCGCTGGTGAATCTCCTTGAGCGCCTGATCAATTGCGTTCCGGACCTCCTGCAGGTCCACCTTGCTCACAATGTCGAATGAATTTTCCTGGGCCATCCTAAACTCCTCGAACAACTCCTCGAACGAAAACGGAACAGTTGCACCGGCGGCAGCGGCCGCACCCCATTATCAGTTTCCCATGTCAGGCGGGAACCCGGACAGGCGGAAATCGAAGAGGCGGAAAAAATTTGCCGTCGTCGCGGCGGCAACTTCGCTCTCGTCCCGTCCCAGCAGGCCCGCAATGGCCCGGGCCGTTTCCGAAACAAATGCCGGCTCGTTGCGCTTGCCGCGATGCGGCGCGGGCGCAAGCCATGGCGCGTCGGTTTCCACAAGCATACCGTCGAGCGGCACGCGCGCAACCACATCGCGCAGCGCCTGCGCCTTGGGATAAGTCACGTTGCCGGCGAAGGAGATGAGAAAGCCCAGGTCGAGCGAGCGCCGCGCTTCATCCCATCCGCCACCGAAGCAGTGCATGATGCCGCCCAGTCCAGTATGCCGCCAGTG
>JASIJX010000082.1 GCA_030049955.1 Acidobacteriaceae bacterium | reverse complement strand
GATTGCGCGCATTCCGGTCGCCGGCAATCCCAACAGCATACTTCTCAATGGCGCGCAGACAAGGCTTTTTGTTGCCGCAGACAACAGCGATCGCGTCGCGGTAATCGATACGGCGACAAATCGCGTCATCGAGGAGATCCGGACTACAGCGCCTGCGGGCGTATTGCGCGGTCCCGCACAGCTCCCTGGTGCGGCTCCGAACAGTCTGGCTCTATCGCCCGATGAGAAGACGCTCTACGTTACCAATGGCGGCATGAATGCAATTGCGGTGATCTCGCTGGCGGGTGCCGCGCCGCACCGCGTCATCGGCCTCATTCCAACCGGCTGGTATCCACAGTCGATCAGCGTAAGCCGGGACGGCAAGACGCTCTACGACGTGAACAGCAAGAGCGATCCGGGGCCGAATCCTCGCAATGGCCGCGCCGCGGTTCCGCGCGCGAATGCCCCGGCGCAACAGGCGGCGAACCAGTACATCTTGCAACTCGAAAAGGCTGGCTTGCAGGCGATACCAGTTCCGAGCCGGCAGGAGCTTGCGTGGCTCACGCGAAGAGTAGCCACCAACGATTTTCTCAACACCGTTCCCAACCCGCATGACGAGCTGACCATGGCGGCGCTGCGCCGGCACATCAAGCACGTCATTTACATCATCAAGGAGAACCGCACATACGACCAGGTGCTGGGCGATCTCGACCGTGGCAATGGAGATCCCAGTCTGGCCGCCTTCGGGCAGATCGTGACGCCCAACCAGCACCGCCTGGCAAGCCAGTTCGTCGATCTCGACAACATGATGTGCAGCGGCGAGGTGAGCGGCAACGGCTGGCCGTGGAGCACGGCCGCGCGCGAATCGGACTTCAATGTGAAGACCGTTCCGCTCAGCTACGCGGGCCGCGGATCGCCGCCGGGGGATTCTGCGGCCGACGGCCCAGAGGGCGAAAGAGATGAGGGCTACATCTGGGACTCGGCTCTGCGCCACAATCTGACAATCCGCAATTACGGCTTCGAGACCCGTACTCCGGCCGGAACACCGGAAGTTCTTGACCCGTTCGCGGCTCACACGGTGGTGAGCGTCGCGGTGTGGCCCAACCTAGCCGGCGTGACCGATCCGTACTTTCGCGCATTCGACAATGCCTATTCCGATTTCCGGCGCGAGCTGGAGTGGGAGCGAGAGTTCAATCAATATGTCGCCAACCATGATCTACCCAATCTGGAGTTTGTCCGCTTCATGCATGACCACGAGGGAAGCTTTGATCGTGCGATCGACGGCATTAACACGCCGGAGAGACAGACGGCGGACAACGACTATGCGGTGGGCAAGCTGATAGAGCGCGTAGCGCACAGCCCGTACGCGGGTTCGACGCTGATCTTCGTAATTGAAGATGATGCGCAGAGCGGCCCGGACCACGTAAATGCGCATCGTACCATCGCGTTCGTCGCCGGGCCGTACGTAAAGCAGGGCGTAGTTGTGCATAAGCTCTACTCGACGGTAAACATGGTGCGCACTATCGAGGATGTGCTGGGGCTCGGCCACTTGAACCTGAACGACGAGTACCAGCGCCCCATGACCGAAGTATTCGATCTCGATCAGGCGGTGTGGACTTACACGGCGATTGCGCCGGCGCCCATTGCGCAGACGCTGGGTGTGGCGCTAAAGCAGAGCGAGTTTGCACTTCCGTTTCACGATGCGCAGCCGGCGGCCTACTGGGCGCGACAGACGCGGGGTTTCGACTGGTCGCAGGAAGATCGCGTGCCCGCGGTGCTCTTCAATCAGATTTTGTGGAAGGGCCTGACCGGTGGCGTGCCGTATCCGGTTTTGCGAAGCGGACAGGACCTGAGCCACGATCGCGAGACTGTGCTGAAAGAGCGCAGCGCGCATTTTCTTTACCAGGCCAATTGACAGCAAGAACAAGCAATCCCGTTTGGGTGCGCCTCGGGTGGACGAACCATCCGGGATATTTCAGGAGCAATCATTCCATGCAGATAAGAGTTGGCGGCAGATTTTCATCATTCAGCGTTTTGATTCTTGCGGTGCTGGCGCCCATTGCCGCTGCGGCGTACAAGCTTCCCTCCGGCTCAGTAGAGCTATCGGATGGCTGGCAGTTGCAGGATGCGGCCAAGGTTCCGCAGACCGGCGCACAGATTTCTTTGGTCGGTTTCAATAGTGCCGGATGGTATACGGCAACAGTTCCGGGAACAGTGTTGACGTCGCTGGTGAACGATGGCGTTTACCCGGAGCCACTGTACGGCGAGAACGACCGCGCCAACATTATTCCGGAAAGCCTGGCACGCACTTCGTACTGGTATAGATCGACGATCGGCGTGCCACGGGCCTTCAACCACCGCCGCGTATGGCTTAACTTCGATGGCATCAACTACTCGGCCGTGGTGTGGGTGAACGGGGCGCAGGTAGGTACAATTCGTGGTGCGTTCATTCGCGGTGTCTTTGACATTACATCAAGGGTGACGCCGGGCAAGCAAGCTGTCATCGCGGTAGAGATCACACCGCAGCCGCATCCCGGCATTGCCCACGAGCACGAATGGCACGACGGCGTGGGCCCGAATGGAGGCGAGAGCGCGATCGACGGGCCCACGTTTCTCTGCTCACTGGGGTGGGACTGGATCCCGGCAATTCACGATCGCGATTCCGGCATCTGGCAGAAGGTCTTTCTCTCGTCGAGCGGTCCGGTGATTGTGAAAGATCCGTTGGTGACCACGGATTTGCCATTGCCGAGCACAGACTCGAGCGATGTGATGGTGCAGGCGACGGTGGCGAATGTGAGCGACCAGCCTGTCAGCGGCGTGCTGCAGGGCACAATCGAGAAGATTAAATTCGGACGCAGCGTGGAACTCGCACCGCATAGCACGCAGACGGTACAGTTCAATGCGAAGAATACGCCGGCTCTGCACATCGAGCATCCGCGGCTGTGGTGGCCGAATGGCTACGGAGCGCAGAATCTGTATCACCTGCACCTCGATTTCAAGGCGGGCCACAGAGTTTCGGATGCGCAGGACCTCGACTTTGGGGTTCGCAAGATCACCTACGCGGTGCCCGGCGCCGACACACTCACCATTTCCGTGAACGGGGTTCCAGTGTTCATCCGCGGCGGCGACTGGGGGATGGACGAGGCCATGAAGCGCATTCCACGCGAGCGCCTGGAGGCCGAGATTCGCATGCACCAGCTCGCTCACCTGAACATGATTCGCAACTGGGTAGGGCAGAGCACCGACGAAGACTTCTACGAGTTGTGCGACAAGTACGGCATCCTGGTGTGGGACGAGTTCTTTCAGCCGAATCCCAAGAACGGGCCCGATCCCACCGACCTCGATACTTACATCGCCAATGTGCGTGACAAGGTACTGCGCTATCGCAACCATCCCTCGATCGCGCTGTGGTGTGCGCGCAACGAAGGCTATCCGCCGCCGGAGATCGATGCAGAGTTGCGCAAGGTGCTGGCTACGCTCGAGCCTACGCGGCTTTATCAGCCCAGCTCGACCGACGGCGCCGGGGTGCGTTCGCACGGTCCGTACTACTGGCGCGTGCCTCGCGATTTCTATCGCATCACCGACGACTATTTCAAGACAGAGACCGGCAGCATGTCCGTTCCTACGCTAGAGTCGATTCACGCCATGATGCCGCGCAAGGACTGGGAGACCATTGACGACGACTGGGCCGAGCACGACTTTGCAAAAGGCGGCCAGCATGGTGAGCGCTACCCCGGCCAGATAGCCGCTCGCTATGGGGCCATCCGCAACCTTCCCGACTTTGTGCGGAAGGCGCAGATGGCAAATTATGAAGCGTTCCGCGCCATGTACGAGGGCCGCAATGCGCAGCTCTTCCATCCGGCCACGGGCGTCATCACTTGGATGAGCAATCCCGCGCAACCGAGTTTTGTGTGGCAGATCTATCACTACGACCTTGAGCCCAACGCGTCGTTCTTTGGCGTCATGCACGCTTCTGAACTGGTGCACATTCAGTTCAATCAAGCCACCTCGCACGTGCAGGTCATAGATAATTTGCCCACGCCTGTGACGGATGCTGCGGCGCACGTTTCCATCTACAATCTCGATGGGTCTCTCGCTGCCCACTACGAATTCAAGCTGACTGCGCAACCCGATAGGGCTACCGATCTGGGACCAGTGGAGTTTCCGGCCACGGTTTCGGCAGTGCACTTCATTAAGCTCGATCTGCTCGATTCGTCTGGAAAGCTGCTTTCCACTAACTTCTACTGGCGTGCACTGCCCGACCGCCCCGACGATTTTACGGCGTTGAATCGGCTTCCCACGGTCACTCTGCAAGCAAACGCAGTGCGCAAGGATGTGGACGCCAAGCGGTTTGTCATCCTCACACTGCGCAATCCATCAAAGAGCGTTGCTGTGATGGCGCATCTGCAATTGCGGCGCAAATCCGGTGAGCGCGTGCTGCCGGCGTACTACAGCGACAACTACATTTCGCTGGCGCCGAACCAGACGCAGACGATTACGATTGAGGCGGCTTTAAGCGATTTCAAGGGCGAAGATGCTTTGGTCGTCCTCGACGGCTGGAACGTGACGGTGACTCCAGCGAAATTCCGAGGCGTGTTCGTCGCGCCCAATCTGGATGCGCAGCCGGAACGCTGGCCGGCGACGGGATTGCCAATACAGGTTGCGGAATTGCAGTAGATCAACTGAAATGGTGGACTGAAGCTTTCCTGAGCACCTTTGATCCCTCTTGAAGTGAGAAATCTTTTCATGCTTTCGCCGACTAAGATTAATCCGACTGTTGTGGGACGTCCAACGTCATCGGCGCCCGGTAACCGCGGCCCTCCTTGCTTATTTGGGACGGTTTTGCGCCTGCATACCCAAAGAGCCGGTCTGTCCTGAGTACTCGAAGATCACATGGCAAAGAGTTTCTCCCGGTTTCAATTGCGATGGTTGAGTTCCGCAGAACAAGTTCAAAAACCTGTAGCCGTCCTTAAGTAAGGATACATACTTTGGATCGTCCAGATTAAAGTACTTAACCGGACCCGGAAGCGCTTCTTCAACGATCACGATGCGAGGGTGAGACGGTAACAAGGCCTTGAACCGATCCTCACTTGGGTCCTGATCGCTCCACCACCAGAATGGATAAGGAGTATTGATGTAGATATTATGGTCAAAGTAGGGCAGAATCCCCACTGCAGGATAAGCACGCACGCGCTTATCGTTGACACCACTGATATATGTCACAGCAATGGATGCATCCTCTCGGACAAATGGACTTAAGAACTTTGCCGCCGCACGATCAGGAGAGTATGCATTGTAGTGGTCGTACAAAATTGCATACCCCGACCAAAGAACCTGCGTCACAATCATGACCGCTAACGCTATGCGGCCAGCTACCTCGAGTTCGGGGGAGACTGTTCCAGGCTCACCCCAGGTAATCCAAAGAAGGCAGATCAGGAGCGGGATCAAGAGGCCTGCATGCCACCAGGCTACAGAGATTTCACCGCAAAAGACTGCAAAGAGAACTACTGGCAAGAGGTAATAGAGTTTATGCCGCGCGTGAAACCAAAGTGTGATCGCGGCCCAGAATGGAATGGATACGATCCATGGTTGGCACATTGGCCACAGCAAGGAATAGACTGCCCGCAGGAAGTAGATACTCGATTGCCCACGGACCGAAGAAAGGATGAGGTCGCGTGGTGGCCATGCTGTCCAGATCGCAAAAGCATAGAAGGCAAACAGGACAAATGCGCAAAGTACAAATTTGCGCCGATCCTCGAAAGGTTTTCCCGGTCGACTCCGAATCTGCTCGATAACATAGAGGACCGCCAATCCTCCAGAAATGACCGCGGCATGGAGCGATACATTTGCCACTAACCCAAGTGCCAGCGCCAGTTTGAATGGATGTTTCTTCCATGCAATTGCGGTGAGAAACAATAGTAATGGTACGAGTACATAGTTCCGCGCCACAATCGCGTATTGAAATACGAGAAAGTAAGTGAATGGTAGCGAGAGCTTTAGGTAGCGAGGAAACGGTGACCTGAAAAGAAGAAGCCAGATCGCCACAGTGGCAACCGCACCGCAGATCCAGTGCAGGCCAACATAGCTGACATGTGCCCGAGTCATCAGCCACAGAAGGAAATGCCAAAGCCCCGGAGCCCCTTCGTAACGAATGTACGTCTTGAACAGAGATGTCAGCGAAAGATTTCTCGCTAACTGCCATGCCTGGGCTTCATCAACCCACGGTTCATGATAGGGAATTGCAAAGGCAACGAGCGCCGCATAGAAGGACAGCGCGCCCCATTCCGGCCAACGCAGGCGTCTCTTGTCTGCTACCCCGAGAAGCCCAGCAAATCGCCGTTGGCGAGCGGAGTCTCCCCGCGGCCGGCTATCCGATTTGAGCGTTGCCTCTATGCTCTGCTGCATCCCTTTTCTCCCGGGCGCGAGGGCCGCACCGGACTTTGGACCGGTCTTGTTCCCCCGTTCTCTACCGAAGCCATACAAAGCATATCGATCTGTGCCATCAACTACGCAAAGACTCAACAGTCGAGCCCCGACACCCCCGGTGAATGACTTACCAGGAGGGATGGGCAGCGTCTTCCGGCGCTGAGTAAGGCAGAACTCTTGCAGGTGTCACATCCGGCTCAACCAGCCAAACCTTCCGGTTCCGGTAGTAATGGATCAACTCTAAATTATCAATAGCACCTGCATCTCGTGCCCACACGACTTTGGAAGCATCGATGTCCGCGCGGTTATAAACCCATTCGTCCGCCGGGTTGTGGCCAGGGCTATAGCGGACGATCGCCAATTGCTCTCCAGGGAGCTTGCTGAGTCGGGCTTCAATTCGCGCTCGCTCAGTGCCAAAATGGCCTGGACCGAACCAGGTTTCATTCCAGTCGCTTGGTGGGAATTCGTGCGGTCCAAAATGCATGGTTTTTGCAGCCACCCGTACTCCGGCCATCAACACACAAATCACAACCGTCAGCCGCACCAAAGCCAACCCCACTGGCCTGCCCTCCGGCTTCCAAAACCGCGTGTGCCGCATAGCTTGTAAACCGATCGCATAGAAAGCCGCGGTGAAAGGCGCCACATAGTGCGGCAGGAGATAGATCTCGATTATCATCCCAGCTGCAAGCACCAACACGCACAGAACGAGGAAACGGATGCGCCGATCTAGAAAGATATGGCGCACCATAAGCAATGGAGGAAGCAGTGCAAAACCGGCGAAGAAGAGGAATGTGAATCCGGCTTTCGCCAAAGTGTACGGCACAAACCCCTTCACGGAATGGATATGAGTATAGAAGTCTAATTCGGTGTGGTAGAAAGCCCGCATCTCTTTATATCTGTACTTAGGCTCTGGCCGCGCCTGCTGCCACACATAGTATGGGGCAATTGCGTAAGTGTTGCGGTCCACTGTGTAAGGAGGAGTCAGCGGATTGCCGAAGGCGCGATAGTCGTAGTAGCCCATCCACGCCACAGCAACAACACCAAATACCAGCGTCGCTGCAGTTATTCGCGCTAGTGCCGCGGCGCTTGGCCGGTTCTTGCCTTTCCACATCCAGTTGGCCAGTACAACGCCGACCGGCAGGCAAAGCAGTAAACCCTCGTATGGTCGCGTAAGAACCAATATCGCGGCGCCGATGCCTATCAGCACGGCATAGCGAAGCCTCGCCGCTCTCATCAGTCGCGGTAGGCCGCCTAAAATTAGCGCTCCACCGAGCGCCGCAAGCGAACCCGCAGCGTGGTACGTGTTGGTCCAGTAGCTGAAAACCCCCAGCCGCAGAACAGCGATCATCCCGCCAAGCAGCGCCCAATTGGGCGGAAGCCACGCCTGCAGCATCCAGCAAAGCGCTGCGCACATCACTGCGCTTACGATCAGCAGGCCAATCCAAGAATTACCAAAGATGATCTTACTGGCAGCAAGAATCAGTCCCTGCCCTGGAAAGTACATCGATTGATAGGTCGGTTTCATCGCGATGTGGATGGTCTCGAAATGAGTCCACATCGTGGGCGTCGGATTGGTCAGCCTGTAGTGTGCAAATGTATCGCCCGCTAATAGAAAACTGAAATCGTCGGAACTAAACGGCAGTGGAACTGGAAATAGAGGAAGGATGGCCAAGCGCAGCACCAATACGCTTAAGGCGACAGAGAAAACGGCTAGCCATCTTTTTTTCGCCAGCTGGCCAAACCACCGTTCCATTTGTCGGAAGAAGCCTTGCCCGATTTCCGGCCACCCAAAAGAAATCACGAGCGCGAATGCTGTCAGGCTGCACTCTAGGATCAGAAGCGTAGGACTGGTGGTAGCATCCGAAGATAACACCATAACTTTGCGGAGCAGTGCCGTTCATTACGCGGCCTTGACCTTTTTGCAACTTGCTGGCTTATTGGGCCGATTATACTGAATTGCCAGCCTGAAGGGAATCGAAACCGCCGCATGAAGCAGGAGACGGCCATCATCATTGGCGCAGGACCGATCTTGCTTCAAATCAATTACCGAGAGATCTTGACAACATGCGATCACTTGCAAGTTGTATAGCGGCTGGCAAGTTGATCGCAGTCAGTGAGCGATCGCTCAAATCTAGCGATCTGAGCCAGGGTTAACTGCTTCATATCAGCGCCGTGTTGGTAGTCGCGGTACCAATTCATCGTCCATTCCAAGGCCGATTCGGTCCTCAGACGCGGCTGCCAGCCGAGCTCGCTTCGGGCTTTGCTGCTGTCCAGCCTGAGAGAATGACCCTCGTGCACGCCCGGATCGGAATCGCGTATCCAGGCCGCGCCCTCGCCCCACATGGCGACAAGTCTTGTCGCGATCCTCTCCACCGACCATACATCCTCGTCGTTCGGACCGATGTTGAACGAGGAGGAGTATCGCGAAGGCGCCTCGAGTAGTTTCTCTGCAAGCAGCATGTATGCGTACAGGGGGTCGAGCACGTGCTGCCACGGACGAACTGCCGTTGGCCGCCTAATCAACACGGGTTGACCAACCTGAAATCCTCGGATTAGGTCTGGAATCAGGCGGTCTTCCGACCAATCTCCACCGCCAATCACATTGCCGGCACGCGCGGTGGCCAAGGCGACACGGTGCTCATGCAGGCGGTTCAATGGGAAGAAAGAACTGCGGTAGGCCGCGCAGATCATCTCGGCGCAGGCCTTGCTGGAAGAGTACGGGTCAAAACCTCCGAGAAGGTCAGTTTCACGATAAGACCAATGCCATTCCTGATTCTGGTAAGACTTATCCGAGGAAATGCATACCACCGCGCGCACGCTCGAAGTCTTCCGAACGGCCTCCAAAAGGTGAGCCGTTCCCATGACATTTGTCGAATAGGTCAGAAGCGGTTCAGCATATGAGCGCCGCACGATAGGCTGCGCCGCAAGATGAAAGACCACCTCCGGGGCAAACTCCGTCATCGAGGATTCCAGCTTGGCGCAATCTCCAATATCGCCGCGAATGTCATCGAGAACGGTGGCCACAGATGCTACGGTGAATAGATTGGGTTCAGTTGGCGGGTCAAGCGCATATCCCCGTATTTGAGCTCCGCGGCGGGCAAGCCAGAGCGCGAGCCAGCTGCCCTTAAACCCTGTGTGGCCGGTCAGGAAAACGCGTCGCTCCCGCCAAGGATTTACCACGTTTTCCAAGGAGCCCTCCCAGAAGTCCACAACTCTTCCAGCCTTTGTTTGTCTCGTATCGTATCCATTGGCTGCCAGAAGCCGTGATGAAAAAACGCCTGTACCTGATTTCTTGACGACAGCTTCCGGAGGGGCTCTTGCTCAAACATGGAGCTCTCGTCGGGAATATCGCTCATGATCTCCGACGAAAGGACAAAGAAACCGCCATTGATCCATCCTCCCTCCCCTTCGGGCTTTTCCCGGAATGCACTGATGGTCGTTCCAACGATGCTCAAGCCGCCGAAGCGGGCCGTGGGCTGCACGGCCGTTACCGTCACCAATTTACCGTGGCTCCTGTGAAAGGCGATCGACGCGGAGATATTAAGATCGCTCACTCCGTCTCCATAGGTCATGCAAAAGGCGTCTTCTCCTTGCAAATATGGCGCGATCTTTCGTAGCCGTCCTCCTGTGCCTGCGTTGTCCCCTGTGTCCACAAGCGTGACACGCCAAGGCTCCGCGACGCTCTGATGTACCTGCATCCGGTTTTCTTGCATGTCGAAGGTTACGTCAGACATGTGCAGAAAATAATTGGCGAAGTACTCTTTGATCAGATATCCCTTGTAACCACAACAGATGATGAAGTCGCTGATGCCGTGCTGGGAATAGGTTTTGAGGATGTGCCAGAGAATCGGTTTGCCTCCGATCTCTACCATGGGTTTTGGGCGAGCAACGGTTTCTTCACTCAGCCTCGTTCCCATTCCGCCTGCCAAAATAACTGCCTTCATTTCAGCCCCTTAGCGCCCTCAAAACAGGCATCGCCCATCATCAGCAGACTGGGTTGGGTGCCTTTGGTTTTAATCTCGAACCTGTACATACACTACACTGGCTACTCGCAATTTTGTATGCTGGGTACCTGGACCCTCAATGACAGACAGGACAGCATCGCTCCGGAAGCAGATTCTCGAACTATGCGCCGAGTATTGTGTAGAAGCACACCCATCGACCGAATTCAAGCCTGGTGAATCGCCGGTTCCGGTTTCCGGAAAGGTCATTGATGGTAACGATGTAAGTTCCGCTGTGGATTCGATTCTCGACCTATGGTTCACGACGGGACGCTTTGCAAGGGATTTTGAGCGAAAGTTAGCTCGCTTTGTCGGAGTCCGCTGTGCTTCGCTGGTCAATTCTGGCTCATCAGCCAACCTGCTTGCCGTAAGTGCCCTGACCTCGCCAAAGCTTGGTGAACGACGGCTCAAACCGGGTGACGAAATCATCACCGTTGCCGCCGGCTTCCCAACCACGCTGAACCCGGTCCTTCAGAATGGGATGGTTCCAGTTTTTGTCGATGTCACCCTTCCAACCTACGAAATCGATGTGAGTCAGCTTGAGGCAGCACGCAGCAGTAAAACCCGGGCGGTCATGATCGCGCACACGCTGGGGAATGTATTCGACCTCGATGCGGTTACAGCCTTTGTAAAGAAGTACGACCTCTGGCTGATCGAAGACTGCTGCGATGCGCTTGGCTCGACCTGGAAAGGACGGAAAGTCGGCACATTCGGCGACATTGCGACCGTAAGCTTCTACCCAGCGCACCACATCACCATGGGTGAAGGCGGGGCAGTGCTGACAGATCATCCCGACCTGAAGGTGCTGATAGATTCGTTTCGCGATTGGGGCCGCGACTGCTGGTGCGATCCAGGCAAGGAAAATACATGCGGCAAGCGATTCGATTGGCAGTTGGGGGAGCTACCGTGCGGGTACGACCACAAATACACGTATTCGCATATTGGCTACAACTTGAAAGCAACCGACATGCAGGCCGCCCTCGGCGCATCGCAAATCGAAAAACTTCCCAAATTCATCGAGAGGCGCAAAGAGAATTTTCGCTTTCTGCGCTCGGCGCTTGAGCCGCTCGAGAAGTTTTTGGTGCTACCGCAGGCTACAAAGGGATCGGACCCGGCGTGGTTCGGATTCCCAATCGCGGTGCGCGTGGATGCGCCCTTTCGTCGAGAAGGATTGATTCTCGAACTGGAAGCAAAGAAGATACACACCCGGTTGTTGTTTGGTGGAAACCTGCTGCGCCAGCCCGCCTACCAAGATTGCGCGCACCGCGTGGTGGGAAGTCTGGCTAATTCGGATTTCGTGATGAACAACGCTTTCTGGATCGGCGTTTATCCGGCTCTCACAGAACCAATGCTGATCTATGTTGCGGACGTGATTAGGGAATTTGCGCTGAAGTCAGAAATGGGTGACGGATCGCGTGAGAATGGCCAAGAATTGAGCCAAATTCGCGCGCTGAAGACGGCTCCGCATGAAGTTGGCGCGAGCACCTCGAAGATGTAGCCCAGTTGAGGCAGCGAGTCTCTGCAAAATTTTCCAGCGGGTTGATCGTCCAAATTTTCATCAACTCAGCGCCTTTACACGATTCCCAAAACTGATGTAGTCCCCGTGCTTGCGGTGCCAATCGGCGGTTCGTCGGATGGCTTGGCGTAGTCCGATGGTCTGCCACAATCCGAGCTCTGATTTCGCCTTGCTCACATCGGGCACGTATTGCTGGCGCTGTGCGCCGGGCGTGGTCTGTTGCGCAATTTCGATGTCCAGCGAGGGATTGAGCTCTTCGACGACTTCTCGAGCAAGATCGCGAATGCTGATGGTTTCACCAGAACCCACGTTGTAGATCTGCAGCCGGGATTTCACGTCAAGGGGCCGCAACAGCAAAGTCCAGAGCCAGATGGCGAGGTCCGCCGCATAGAGGTACGAGCGCATAGGTGCACCGTCGCCAGCGATGCGAATTTTTCTGCTAGCCAATGCATCGCCGATGAAGTTGCCGATGGCGAAGTGCTGGTCCAGTGGCAGATGCGGTCCCACAAAAGCAAAACACCGGGCAATTGAGAACTCTGTGCCGCAAGCCTGCGAGCATTGAAAGCACATCTCCTCGCTTGCCAGCTTGGCTTGGCCATAGGGCGTTTCGGGTTTGCCGATGTAGCTCTCGGGGACGTGGCCGACTGTTGCGGGCTGAGGGCCGTAGACAGCGCCTGAACTGGTGAATAGGAATCTTCGTGCAATGGCGGACTGGGTAAAGGCAAGCATGCGCTCCGTCCCGGCAACAATATTGGAGGGGAGATCGAGCGATCTAGCTTCGTTACCCGAAGTCGGCGCAGCGGCGTGAATGATGAAATCGAAGTGTTCAGCGGGAAATGGAAAGTCGAGTATGTTCCCGCGCAGAAATCGAATCGAATCCTCTTGGGCTATGTGCGGCATGCTGCGAATAAAGGTGTCCGGATTCCGGCTCAAAACAGTCGCCGACAGATTGAGCTTGAGCCTGCTATTACAGAAGGCCAGGCTCTCAAGTAACCAAGAGCCGAAGAATCCCGTGCCTCCCGTGATGAAGATGCGGCGCCCACGTGCCGCCTCCCATAGCGCCTGCGTATGACGCATGACGTGCTCGAGGTCCTCAGTCGGAAGGGGCTTCACGCACCAAGAATAAACCCTCGTGGACTGAGTGATGGCGACATTGGGCCGTTGGCAGAGGCTCAGGTGGCGGCTTCGTTGCTCCAGGTTGAGGGCTGGTTGGTGGCAACGTCAAGATGCCGCCTGTTGCTCCGTTGGTGAGGCCCGAAACTCTTCAGTAACCTTGATGTTTCGCAATTCCCAGAGGTTGCGGTCCTGTCCTTGGTATGATGATCGCGGAACTGGGCTTGAAAGCGACGGCAGCCGGGCTGTTTTGGCCGGGAAGGCCGCAGGTGGGGCAAACCTATGGGTACCGTTAGGGTGGGCAACCGGCTGATCGGCGACGAGGAGCCCTGCTACATAATTGCGGAGATCGGCATCAACCACAGCGGCAATATCGATATTGCCAAGAGGTTGATCAGTGTGGCTGTTGCGGCGGGTTGCGATGCCGTTAAATTCCAGAAGCGCACGGTTGATGTCGTGTATACATCTGAAGAGCTGGCCAAGCCGCGCGAGAATCCATTTGGCCCTACTAACGGCGACTTAAAATACGGTCTGGAGTTTGAGCAAGAGGAGTATGAGGAGATCGATGCCTTTTGTAAATCGGTAAAGATGACCTGGTTTGCTTCTCCGTGGGACGAAGACTCAGTCGATTTTCTTGAGTCCTTCCATTTGCCAATCTACAAGATCGCCTCTGCCTCGCTGACCGATGATAGCCTCTTGCGGCGCATTCGTAGAACCGGGAAACCAATTATCTTGTCGACTGGGATGAGCACCTACGACGAGATCGATCATGCCCTGGAAGTGCTGGGCAAACACAACCTGGTTTTGATGCATGCGACCAGCACCTATCCCGCAAATTATGATGAGCTCAATTTGCGTGCGATCCCCATTATGGCGAGACGGTACGGAGTGCCGATCGGGTACTCGGGACACGAGACGGGCATTCCTACAAGCGTGTGCGCTGCGGCACTGGGCGCCAGCTGCGTCGAACGCCACATTACACTCGATCGTGCAAGCTGGGGCTCAGATCAGGCGGCATCGCTCGAGCCAAATGGCATCACGCGGCTGGTGCGTGATATCCGCCTTTGGGAGCAAGCAAAGGGAGACGGCATCAAGCGTGTCTATGAGCGCGAGCTGCCAATTATCAAGAAGCTTCGCCGCGTAGGTGCGGCAATATAGTCCGGGATGATGGGATCAACATCCTCAAACACTGATTTTGCCTCTATCCGAGGCATCGTTCTTGACGTGGATGGGGTGCTTACCGACGGCGGTGTCTGGTGGGGCCCGGGCGGCGAAGAGTGGAAGCGCTTCTGCTTTGCAGACATCATGGGGATCTCGCTAGCGCAGCGCGTCGGGATTGCAATCGCTCTCATTTCCGGCGAAGACAGCCCCCTCGTCGACCGCTTCGCAATCAAGATGCACATTCAGTACGTCTACAAAGGCTGCCGCGACAAGGCCGCCGCGCTTCATGAGTTTTCTGCAGCGACCGGTATTCCCCTGTCTGAACTTTCCTTCATGGGGGACGACGTTAACGACTTGTCCGCGATGGAGATGACCGGCTTCTCGGCCGCACCGGCGAGCGCCGTGCCGGCCGTCCTCGAGCGCGCCGGGGTGGTAGCCAAGCATACCGGGGGTAATGGCGCTGTTCGTGAGTGGGTCGATGCAATTCTGACCTCCCGCGGAATCGATCCCAAGGAACTGTTTCTGAAGCCCCGGATGGCCGGGCCGGGCGGTCACGGTTGATTTCATGAAGCTATCTGATTACGTCGTGCGCTTCATCGCCGACCAGGGTGTGAAGCATGTGTTTCTGGTGACTGGTGGCGGCGCCATGCACCTGAACCAGTCGCTAGCCAGCGAAAGCCGGCTGACTCCGGTCTGCAATTCTCACGAACAGGCAAGCGCGATCTGCGCTGAAAGCTATGCCAAGGCCACGAATCACCTTGGCGTTTGCATGGTGACAACCGGACCAGGCGGCACGAACGCCGTAACCGGTGTTGCCGGCGCCTGGCTCGATTCAACTCCCACGCTTTTCGTTTCCGGGCAGGTGAAGCGCCCTGATCGGATGTTTGACAGCACTGGCCAACCTTTGGGCATGCGCCAACTCGGCGTGCAGGAAGTGGACATTGTCTCCATCGTGCAGCCGATTACCAAGTACGCCGTCACCGTTCTCGATCCAGCCGAGATTCGCTACCATCTTGAGAAAGCTGTGTACCTGGCGATGCATGGCCGGCCCGGGCCTGTTTGGATTGACATTCCCCTTGATGTTCAGGCCGCGCCCGTCGACAATGCGGAAAGTCTGCGAGCCTTTGATCCCTCCGAACTCGCAGCGCAGCCCGGCGCGTCGGATTTGGAGCTTGAAATCGGCCGCCTGATCGAGAAGCTGAACCAGGCTGAACGCCCATTGCTCTTCGCCGGCAACGGGATCCGCCTTGCCCGTGCTGAGCGCGAATTCGAGCAGTTGCGCAAGCTGCTCGGTGTGCCCACCGTGGCCACATGGTGCGCGGCTGACCTGGTCCCCAGCGATGACTCAACCTACGTCGGACGTCCCGGCTCGGTTGCGGCGCGGGGCGCAAACTTTGCTTTGCAGAACTGCGATTTTCTACTGGCCATCGGTGTGCGCCTCGACTTCGCCATCACCGGGTATGCGCCGCAAAACCTTGCACGCGAGGCACACAAAGCAGCAGTCGACATCGATCCGGCAGAGCTTGCCAAGCTGCATCCGCATCTTCAGCAGCCCATCTGCGCCGACGCGCACGCGTTTCTGAGCGAATTGCTGCACCACAAGGACACCATTCGCCTGCGCGAGCACTCGGCGTGGAATGCGCGCTGTGCCAACTGGAAAACTCGCTACCCCGTCGTGACCAACGAACACCGCAAGCCCGAAGGCCGCGTCAGTATTTTTCATCTTGCAGAGGTAATTGGAGCTGAGTCGAATCCTGACGATTTACTCGTGTCAGGAAGCTCTGGCAGCGGCATCGAGATTTTTCTGCTTGCATGCCCTACGCGAACGGGTCAGCGCATTTATCACACAGCCGGCCTGGGTGCCATGGGGTTTGGTTTGCCCATGTCGCTGGCGGTGTGCCTCGCTAACCAGTGCGAAAGGACGATCCTCGTCGATGGCGACGGGGGGTTTCAGTTCAACATCCAGGAACTGGAGACAGCCGCGCGACTCAATCTCCCGGTCAAGTTTTTTGTTCTCAACAACGACGGATATGCCTCCATCCGCGCCTCGCAGGCGGGCTACTTCGGTCGGGCAAGCATCGGATGCGACAGCAGGACTGGCGTTACGGTACCTAATCTGAGTAAAGTAGCCGCTGCCTATAATATTCCGTCCGTTGTCATATCGGATCAGACTAATCTGCGCGAAGATGTACGCCGCATCTTGGCAATGGATGGCCCCGTTGTCGTCGATGTCAAGGTGATTCCCGATGAAATGCGCGCTCCGCGCATTCAGTCTTATCAGAAGTCCAATGGCTCGATGGTCTCCAAACCCCTCGAAGACATGTACCCGTTCCTGCCACGCGAGGAGTTCTTAGCTAACATGATCGTCAAACCGCTGGAGGAGTAGCTGCTCTTGAAAGCCGGGCAACGCTTGAGAGTCGATGTACCCCTTACGGCTCTTTTTGAAGAGCCTGTAGAGGCCGTGCGGTACCGCGAGCGTAATGCTCTCGGAGAGTTGCTTGGTCGAACCGCACGGCGAGTAGTCCTCTTTGGTGCAGGTACGCTGGGTAGACGCGCTCTTACTCTTCTGCGCGAAATGAAATGTGAAATTCTCGCCTTTTCAGATAACAATCCAATTGTCTGGGATTCCCAAATTGAGGGAGTGCCCGTTCTTTCCCCGGAGCAAGCGGCGTTTAGATACGGTAAAACAGCACTCTTTCTCGTGACAATCTGGAATGATCGCCACTGGTACAGTGAAACCAACTCGGAACTGACAGGACTGGGTTGTGAGCTGGTTTCGACATACGCACCACTTTTTTGGCGATTCCCGGATACATTTCTGCAACTGTACCTGCTGAATGAACCGCCTCACAAGGTCTATGAAGCCGCGTCTGCAGTCCTCGAAGCGGAGAATATTTGGGCAGACGTGCAGTCAGTTCACGTGTACCGAGCGAATATTCGCTGGCGAGCTCTGGGCGATGCCAGGGACCTCCCAGGCCGTCCGCAGGTGAATACCTACTTTCCTGAAGATTTATTCAGGCTCGATAGCGGCGATTCAGTTCTTGATTGCGGTGCATTTGACGGCGATACGATCCGCCAACTCCTTAGCGTTTGCGGCTCAAACGTCGGAGACATTCATGCCGTAGAGGCGGATGCCATCTCATTTCGCAGACTCCAAGAATATGCTTCAACAACTTTGAAGCTGGACCGGCGACGGAGAATTCATCTCTATTCATGTGCGCTCGGCGCGGTTCGCGGAGTCGTGCCCTTTGAATCCACGGGGACATTGACTTCAAAGTCAACAGAAATCGGAACACCCATGGAGTGTGTTCCAATCGACGAGCTATTCGAGGGCAAGTCTCTGACCTTTATCAAGATGGACATCGAAGGCGCAGAGTACGATGCGCTGCAGGGTGCGCGCCAGGTGATCCAGCGCGACCGGCCGATCCTGGCGATCTGCGTCTATCACACGCAGAGTGATATCTGGCGCATCCCGCTTCTGGTTCGCGCGATGGTGCCGAGACACAAGCTATATCTCCGTGCATATGAAGGAGACGGCTTTCAGACAGTGATGTACGCCGTCCCGCCCGAGCGCGCTACCTCGAAATGGCAACTCTCTGGCGTAGTTTGAGGTGAGCGAAGACAGTCTCACTGATTTTTTTCGGAGGTTCAAGCAGACGGCCTTGTACCGCCGAGAAGAAGTTACGGCTGCAATTGTTCCGGGTCTTGTCGTGAAGCTCAATGGCGATGCAGGAGACCTCATCGAGCCAATGCAGGCTCGAATTGCTGAATATTTCCTCCTCGCTGCCTTCAACGTCGATCTTCAACGCGATCCGGGTTCCCGGCGGAACGCGCGCGTCCGAAAGCAGCGCCGGGATGTTGATCGCGGCGACCGAGGCAGTGGATTCTTCACCGGAAAGCGGCTCTCGCACCCGAACGCCGGCCTCCACTCCGGTCTCAGTCGAGTCCTGCTCGAAAATGAGCCGGGTATTCCGGCTCCAGACAGCGGCCTGAATAATTTGGATCCTGTCGCCATACGGGTCCAGGTTCATGTGGCACATCGCAACGTTCCCAGCGTCGGGCTCCACGACGATGACTCGCGCCCGCGGAAAGGTTTCGAGGAAATATCTTGAGGCCGCGCCTATATTGGCTCCCAGGTCCAGAAAGAAAACTTCAGCCGCGGGGTCAAGGTAGGCTGTCATCGGCGCGTATTCCTGACGGGTCAGAACCATATAGACGATATGCAAATCAGAAGCAGGCCATCGCGCATAAAACGGATGGGCGCTTCCCGGTATCTCGAGCTGCAGCGTCCTTGAGCGAGGTATAAGATGGCTGGCCAGCGCCTTTTTGGTTGGGAAGGCTTTCCGCGCGATCACCCACACGCATCCGCGCAGGGCTTCCCACACGCCCACGCGCGGCGCCCAAAGCCTGAATAACAGAAACCCGGTTACGATCCACTCGACCATGTTGAGTCACCAGTATCAGCCCGATCGGGAGATCTCGCTAAGTTTTCTTTGCACCGCGGGGCGGCGAAGCGAATGATATGTTCTTGTGGCCCAAAAAGCTGAAGATTACCGTGATCGCGGTCATAATTGCCGCCGCGATATAGGAAGCCGATCCCGGGCTCCGCAAGTGAGGACGCAAGAGCGCAACGAGAATCGGCAGCCCAGCCAAGCTGACAAGGACGCTCGTACCATAAACGCCGAGGCAGCGAATCCATTCGATCAGATAATTCCCACGCGTCTTGAAGACAAACCATTTGTAGCCGAGAAAAGCAATTGTGATCGTGATCAGGCTGCCCAGTGCCGCCGCATACATGTAGCTGAAGCGGCCCAAGCACACAAACGACCAATTGAGGAATGCAAATACTCCGTATCCGAAGAACGTATTGAATCCGCCGACAAATACATATCGGATAAACTGAAACATTGGCTTGTTGGCTTCTGCGTTCACGATGACTTAGTAGCAGACATCGTAATGATGTCATGCAGGTTCTTACGAATCTTGAACTCCCCAATTGCCTTGCCATCCAGAAACCGGCAGGCGCGATAGAACAGTGATTTTGAATTGCCACGCGACAACCGCCAGAATATGGTCTTTACCTTTAGCAGGTGACCGATAAATCTCGAATCAACGACCCGGAAGCCAGCAGTCAAGAGCATATTTGCCAGTGTGCGATGATCGTAATAGAAAAGGTGCGACGGCGGTATGACGGCATAGAAGCTCTTCCCCATAAGCTTCGCGTAGAGGCAGGAAATGTTATGCACTTTAATCACGATCATTCCGTTGGGCCTGAGTAGCCGGCGACATTTCTCCAGTGCGGGCAAGGGATCGCGAAAATGATCGAATACGTCCTGCAACGTGATGACGTCGAAGTAGCCTTCCCGCAGAGGGTATTCTTCGAACGATCCGGTCACGATGTTATCGCCATATCGTTCACGAGCAGCTTCAGCATCCGATGGGACGATCTCATTTCCATGACACTCCCAACCCTCCATAGCGTCGAGAAACCACCCGCGAGAACAACCCAGGTCGAGAATCTTGCCGGGTTGTGGGAAGCGCGCCCGAATTAACTCGGCCAGCTGCTGATAGTAATAATTCAGGCAATCTGCATTCGAGTCATCGTACACCTCATCCGATCCGATCGCGTAGTGGGCGGCCAATTCCTCTGCCGTCACCTGTTCCTGAACGAATACGAGCGTGCACTTTCTGCATCGGGCGATTGCGTACCCATTGACTTGCCATAAGCGGGAGGGCGCGGCGCTATTGCATAATGGGCATGATCGATGCAGCCGAAGAGATTGAATATCTTCCAAGTACTACCTCGCAACGAAGCCTCATTCCAGGGGAAGAGAATCGACCACCGGTTCAGTAGGGCTTGCGCTTTCGGTTGATTCTCCTATCGGAGCCCGAACCCCGGGATCGAAGTTGATGCGCTCTCTTTCGATGACCAGCGGCCGCTTTAAAACGGTGGTGTGAATGGAGCCAACGTATTCGCCAATGATGCCAAGAGCGATGAGCTGAACCGATCCGAGAAAGAACAGCCCTAGCACCACCGGCGCGACTCCGACCGTGAATCTCGACCAGAAGACGAGTTTGTAGACGAGATAAACCATGCCCGCGATAAAGCTCAGAATCGCGGATATGAACCCTCCGAAGATGACGAGGCGCAGCGGCACCTTGGAAAGGTTCGTAATACCCAGCATGGCAAGATCGTACAGCGCATAGAAGTTATTTTTGGTGACGCCTCGCTCGCGCCGTTTCTGGTTGTAATAGACCTTCGCAATGGGTAATCCGATTTCGGCAATCATTCCCCGAAAATATGGATACGGATCTCGGAAGTGGGTGCGGATTTCCTCAATCACAGACCGATCGTAGAGCCCGAATCCCGTGAAATGCGCGAGGACCTTCACGTTGGTCAGCCGGGCGACGATCCGGTAATACGCAGTCCGAATGCCGTACATCAGGCCGTTCTCGTCGCTCGTGTTCTTGATCCCGGCTACGATCGGATAGCCATTCTCCCATTCACGGATCATCTCGACAAACAGCTCCGGAGGGTCTTGAAGATCGGCAGCAAGGCTGCCAACTGCGTCACCTTGCGCTTGCAGAAAGGCATGCATCCCTGAGCGGTCTGCCCCAACATTACGCGCATTCACGATGACCTTGACCGTTGAGTCCTCTCGAGCCATTTCTCGCAGTATCTCGACGGTGGCGTCGGTTGATGCATTGTCGATGAAAAGATGCTCAAAGCGGTATTGGGGCAGGCGAGCTGCCAGTGCAAGCACACGCCGATGCACCTCGCGAACGTTCGCCTCCTCGTTGTAGCAGGGGGTGAGGATGGTGATGAGCTTCAAGGGCGTTCCGCTCCCCTCGCGCAGTGAACGTAATAAAACACGCTGATAGCTGATGGTATCGACCAGAAGTGTAGCATAAACCTGATCGTGACCGTTGATGCCGCGCCCCACCGGTCTTCCGCATTAATACCCATCTTTGGTAGGGCTGCTCGTATTTCCGGCAGCTTGAAGCAGATATAATCCCGTACATGTCAACCGAGACAATTGTGATTCCAAGCTCTGTTCGCGATCTGGCAGAAAGCACCGTTGGCGTGTTTTTCGAAAGCGTCAATCGGATGCCGCGCGACGTGGCGGCACGCGACCACTTGGACCCCGCAAGGCCAATCAGGGCGGCACGTGTGCTGCAAGAGTTCACGTCACTCCGAAACAAGAAGTTGCTTGAGATTGGTTCAGGGTTTGGGGTCAACCTGGCGGTGTGGATTAAGACCTACGGAGCGGATGGGTTAGGCACTGAGAGGGACGCAGAGGGATTTGGCAGCTCTTTTCAAGCATCT
>JASIJX010000558.1 GCA_030049955.1 Acidobacteriaceae bacterium | reverse complement strand
TTCGAGCGATTCCTGCGCACAAATGCGCCGTGGTCGTTAACGGCGTTGACGTCGGCGAACTGGCTCCAGATTCAGAACGCCGAGTACGTACGCGTGCAGCAATGGACGCCGGCAGCGAATTTGTGTGGTTGGCTGCGGGGCGGATTGCGCCCGCCAAGGATTACCCGAACCTGCTGCGCGCCTTTGCGCGGGTGCATGCGGCGCACGACAACGCTCGCTTGTGGATTGCCGGTGAAGCAAAGAACGGCGTCGCAAAGGGCAATTTAATTGCCCCTCTGCGGGCGTTGGCCGCAGAGCTTGACATCGCGCTGCAGGTGCGATGGCTGGGGCTCAGGCGCGATCTGCCCGCGCTGCTCGATGCGGTCGATGGTTTTGTATTGTCTTCGGCCTGGGAGGGGATGCCGTTGGCTCTCGCCGAGGCAATGGCGATGGAAAAAACAGTGGTTGCCACCGATGTGGGCGGCGTGCGGGATCTGGTGGGAGAGGCCGGCAGCATCGTTCCCGCGCACGATGCCGAGGCGCTGGGAGAAGCGATGGTGGCCGCGATGCAGATGAGCAGCGAGGCACGCGCGGCGCTAGGGCAAAGCGCACGTGGGTGCATTATTCAGCGGTTCAGCATGGATGCACGCGCCTTGGAATGGGAGCGATTGTACGAGGACGTGCTGCGGGCGGGTTGAAGAAGTCTCCCGCTGCGATCACCCAAAGAACAAGGCCGGAGCTGCTGGCTCCGGCCTTGTTTGCGGCTTTCAGAACTGGAACGCCATTTGGAGGAAGACGCGCCGCGCGGCCGAGCCGGAAGAGAAGATTCCGCCGGCAAGGCTGGTAGATTTGCCGAAGCGCGGATCTGTACCGACGGTTCCGGGCGTGAGGGCTCCGTTTGGCGGCGTGACTGTTCCGTTGGGTGTTCCGTAGTCGATATCGTTGAACAGATTCAAGGCTTGGGCGCTGAACGTGAGCGAATACTTGCGGCCGGTGCTGGCGCCGCCGCCGAACGGTCCGCCGCGGCCGCCCCCACCACCGAACGGTCCGCCAAATGGGCCGCCAAAGCCGGGACCGTGCCCGCCACGGCTGCCACCACCGCCGTGGGATGGACCAGTAGAAGATTCGGTTTCAGGCCCGATACCGAAGGCACGCGAGAGGCGCAGGTTAAACGAGACTGCAGCCGGGCCATTGCCTAGGTTGGCCGGAATAATTGTCTCGCCGGGCTGCGGGTTCACGTTGAAATTGCCGTAGGGCGTTGTTACCACCACATCGTTTGGATTGCTGGTCGCCCATGTCGGCCGGTCCTGGCCGATGAAGTTATCACCGGTCAGGTCCTCGGATGTAGCAATGTCGAAGGGACGTCCGGACTGCGCAATCAGGAACGGATTGAAGGTAAGCCCCCAGGGCGCCGTGTAGTTGCCCATGAAGAAGATCTGGTTGCGCGAAACAAAAGTGGCGCGGCCCCAATCCTGGCTGATGTTGTACGAGTTTGAGGCTGTGCCCGTGTCGGAGTTGGCCCAGTTTGCGTTGTAAAACCCGGTTACGCTCAACCGTGGGCCAATGCGCGCATTCACGCTGACAATGACCTGGTTTTGCTTGTAAATGGCCTCGGGGAAGGTCTCATCGATAACGCCCAAGTTTGGATACGGCCGCGTTCCACTGGGGGAAACACCGTAAAGATTGCTGCCTGGCTCCGGCAGATACGCGTTGGCGTCGATTGTCGCGTTCTGGTGAACGCCCAGAGTGTGCAGATAGGTAGTCGTCAGAGTGGCGGCCTTGCCAAGCTGCCGCTCCAGGCTGATGCCCTCCTGCTCGTCCACAGGTGAGCGGTAAGTGTGCGAAATTGTGTCGATCTGTGGGGCAAGCGCGGTAGCAGCGCCGCAATCAGCAGCGAGTTGGCTGGGATCGCCGTTATCAATGGCGTTGAGGCTGTTCGGGTTGAAGCAGGTTGGATTGTTGATGACGAACTGCTGCTGGCTGCCAGGCTTGCCGTTATAGCGCTCGGCAGACATCAGCGTACCGATACTGAGGCGAGTAAAGAAGAAGCCCATGCCGCCGCGCAGTACCGTCTTCGGAGTTCCTGTCTTGTGCCCATCAAGCGCGTAGGCGAATGCCACGCGCGGGCCCCAGTCAGAGTGATCGTTTAGGTGATTCTGCGTCTCCCAGCGCAGACCGCCGGAGAGCGTCAGGTTCTTATTTTTCTTCCAGTCGTCCTGCAGGAACAATGCACCATCGAAGATGTTGCCTTGGGCATTCTCATTGCCCAAAAAATAAGTGAGCTTATTGGGCGCGTTCATTGAGCCGCAGGCGGTGGGCGAACCGGAAGCCGGATTCACCGGGCATTGGTAGCCATTAAGAGCGTCCATTGCGCCCACATAATCGGCCACTGAAGTGAAGTTGAAGCTGCCGTTAAAGTACGTGTTAGTGGTGTTGATGTCGCTGTTGTCGCGCAGCCGCGTGCCAAACTTGATAGCATGTGCTCCAGCTGTCATCGTGGTGATGTTCTGTAGTTCGAAGTGATCAGTATGGTCGTGCTCCGTCTGACCGGTGGAACCACCGCTGGCGAAGTAACCCGGCACCGAGATGCTCGGAGCGGTGCTGAGGGGCGTTTGCGATGTAATGTCGCGCAGATATTGGAATCGCGTCTCGTTGACAATGTGGTCGTTGATGACCTCAGAGTCGCTTAACTGGAATGCATGCTCGATGATGTCTTCATTGATGGCCTCATCGGGCAGGTCAACGGAGCCGCCAAATTCATTGGATTCGTTATATCGGAAGAATTGGTACCGCAGCGTAAGGGTGTTCTTTTGGCCAAGCTGAATGTCGATGCGTGGCGAAATGTTCATGTGCGTGGATGGAGTAAAGACACCGCCCGAGACAATATTGGAAGCGTACTGGGTACCGTTGAAGACGCCCGTGGTGGCCTGGTAGATGCTGTCGTTTTGGTTGTTGCGCACGTCGGCGCTGAAGAAGTACGAGGCATTCTTCGAGATCGGTCCGCTCACAGTGCCGTTGTACTGGATGCTGTCGTAGGAGGGAAGCACTGTGGTGAATGGGTTACCGGAATTGAACGTGTCGTCGTTGCCCTGCAGAAACGCGCGGCCATGCAGCGTGTCTGTGCCTGGTTTAGTGAGAATCTCAATGCGGCCATACCCCAGGCGGTCGAACTCCGCTGAAAACGGGTTTTGGTTGATGCGGATTTCACGGATGGCCGACTTGGGTGGCAACTGGCCGCCAGTAAATCCGTCAATGTAGATCTGGCCGCCGTTCGGCCCGGCTGCTGGACCAGCGAGCGCCTGCAATTCGTTCTGCAACTCGTCGGGGTCGTCGGAAAGCGCCTCAAGATCCTTGCCCTTGAGCACGATCGCGCTTGCGTTTGCGCCGGCTTCTACACTCACCTGTGGCGCGCCTTCATCCGTGACCACCACCTGCTGCTGCGCGGCTTCGATAGCCATCTTGATGTCCACGTTCTTGGTTTGGCCGGCGCTGAGCTGAATGGGCGCGGAGACAAACGGGGCGAATCCCTGATATTCGGACTGGATAACATAACTGCCCGCAGGAAGACCGCGCACCGAGTAGCCGCCCGCGGAGTCGGCCTTTGTGGAGCGCATAGTTTTGCCCTGGGACGTGAGAACTATCACCTGCGCGCCAGGAATCAGCGCGCCGGTTGGATCTGTGATGTGGCCGTGCAGCGTGCCCAGGACGGCGGATTGTGAGCTGGAAGATGATGACGCCGACTGCGAAGCGGAGTTTGTTTGCGGCGGGGCAGAGGTCTGCCCCTGCGCCGCTGTGGTCGAGAACGGCACGGCGAGTGCCAGCACAGCGGCTGAAAAAAGATGAAGGCGAAAGCTGAAATGCACGTTATCCTCACTCATTCATGAATAAGAAACAAACAGCAAAAGTACAAACAGTAATAAGAAGAAACGGCAAAAAACGCTACTGTGCGCCTGCTGCATCGGCGCCATTGTTGCCCATGCTCCAGTTGGCTAGCAGATCCTGGCTGGCCGGCGCCTCGAGCAGCGGCTCGACGCCGGCGATAAGCGTAACGGCAATGACCTGCTGATCGCCGGGTGTGGCCACCAGCATTACCGCGTCGCCCTTCTTGAGATCGGAGAAGTGAATCACCGGGGCGCGGCTGAGCACCTGCTGCGGATCCATTCCGCCGCCTCCGCCGTGCTGCATGAAGCCGCTGTGATGATCGCCGGCGGCTGCGTTTCCGCCGTTGCCTCCCGCGTTTCCAGCAGGACTGGCGCCTTTCAAGCGCGCCGCCAGGAACTGCGCCATGCGCTCGGGAAGCTCGCGCAATTGGGCATCGGCTGGCACCTGGACGGTGACTACCTTTTTGGTTGCGAGATCCTTGACGACGAAGGTAGAGTTTGCCGGATCGACAGAGGAGATGATGCCGGATACATTACGGAAGCTGCCGGAGACCACCTCTTCGGCGGCAACGTCGGTGCCGGATTCAGTCTTATTTCCGCGGGCCATCAGTTGGTCGCCAGGGTGAATGTCGGTGATCGGTGCAGGCCTGGCCAGCGGATAGCTCACTGAGGCGGGCGCGTAGCGCTTGAGCACGGTGTTGCTCGCTATATGGATGATGACCGTCTTCGCGGCTGGGCCGGCGCCCGAGGTGATCACAATGATTCCTGTCGCCGGATCGACGCTCTTGACCAAACCGCCCACGCCGCGCTTTTGCCAGTCTTCGGTTTCTTGCTGCTGCTTCTGGGCCAGGTCCTGTGCCTTGATGGCCACGATGCGTGTGGCCTGCGGCGTTCCGCTGGTGACATTGGGATCCGTCCACACCAGCACGCGGTCGCCGGTCGCGAGCTCGCTGAACTGCATGGCCACCGCCGCGCTGAGGCTGGTCTGGCCGGGTTCAATACGCTTTAGATCCGCCGTAGAAGGCACTTGTACTTGGTGCTCGTCGCCCTGCTGCGTCTTCACGGTGAGGGTGTTGCCGTTGATGGCCGTGACGGTGCCGAGAAAATGCGATCCCGCCTGGGCGTAGGCTATCCCCGCGCAAGCCAGAAATACCATCACTGTAAAAACCGCCAACCGTCCCGCAATGCGACTCTTCATACGCTTGCTCTCCACGGCTCCAAGCCGCCGTTTTCACTGGATTCTGACCCTGTTCGGGTAGACGAATCACCCCGGCAAAAGGTTGAGAAAGTTTCGCAATATGCGGGAGGCGAGGATCCGGTTTGAGCGGCTGGAAATAGCGATCCGGTGACCGGTCACTTCTGCCCCTTCTGAACGGCTGAGGAATCGAGCTCTGCCGTCTCAAGAAACGAAAAGCTGCCCGAGGGCGTGGGAACAACATGGGTCAGTCGGCGACTGTGGACAATTACCGTGTCCTGGTACCAGAGATTGATGGCGGGAAGGTCGCGGGCGAGGATCTGTTGCGCCTGCACATAATCGGCACGGCGTCGATCCATGTCGGCGGTTTCGGCGGCGTTGTCAAGCAGCGCGTCGAGCTGCGCGTTGGAATAATGGCCCCGATTTGCGCCGCGGGGAGGGAAGCGCGACGAAGAAAATACATAGCTGAAGATATCGGGCTGCTCATTACCGCCGACCCAGCGCATCGAATACATTTGGAACGCGCCGCGGACCACGTCGGAGTAAAAAGTGGCGAATTCGTAGCTGCGCAGGTCGAGAGCAATGCCGATCTCGGCCAGTTGCTGCTGCAGCGCAGCGGCCAGCACGCGCGTGCTTTCGTCGGTGCTGGTCTTCATGGTGAGATGAAAACGGATTCCATCGGCGCTGCGCGGGTAGCCGGCCTCGTCGAGGAGTGCATTGGCGCGGGCGGGATCGTAATCGTAATGCGGCACATCGCCTGTCCAGGCCCAGTGGCCGGAGGGCAGCAGGCTGTTGGCGGATCGCGCATGGCCCCCGAGCAGCGTCTGGATGATGAGATCCCGGTTAATTGCGAAAGCGATGGCCTGCCGGACGCGCATGCTGCTCAGGATGGGGTCGCGAAGATTGAAGGCCAGATATTGGATGTTGCTGCCCGGCGCATCCTGCACCACAAGGTTGGGGCGACTGGCCAGTACGGGTAATGAGTCCATCGGCAGGGCATTGACCTCAGCGTCAGCAGAGCCTTTTTCGAGCTCAAGGGCCATGGTAATGGCGTCGGGTACCACGGCGAAGCGCACCCGGTCGATCTTTGGCGCCGTGGCCCAAGCCAACGGGTTACGTTCGATGACGACATTCTGGTCGATCAGTTGGCTGACGAAGCAGAACGGCCCGGTGCCGACAGGATGCTGCCAGAAATTGCGCCCACTGCCATAAGGCACGATGCCCAAGGCAGTGTTGGAAAGGTTTGTGAGCAGAAAATTGTCAGGGTGCTTCAGGCGCATCACCACCGTGAGCGGGTCAGGCGCTTCCATGGACGCAATGGAGGCGTAGGCGGCGGTTTTCGGCGAGATGACGGTGCCGTCGCGTATGGAATTGATGGTGAAGAGTACATCGCGCGCCGTGAGCGGCCGGCCATCGGAGAATCGCACGCCGCTGCGGAGGTGAAAGACAAGGGTGTTTGGATCGGGCTGATCCCAGCTCTTGGCAAGTGCCGGAGCGAAGCGGAACTGCGCGTCATGCTGGACGAGACCGTCGAAAAGCAGTTCGTCGATGCGTTCGGCCTGGGCATCGGTGCCGATGCGGGGATCGAGATTGGCAGGGCTGCTCTCGATCAGAAAAACAACAGTCTTGGGATCGCGCTGCAGCGACCGGCAGCCGGAGAGGTAAACTGCCGAAATTAAAAGTATCGCAGCGCAAAAGATGCGAATCTCCGTGCCCCGTCCTTTCGCATTTAGTGCGAAAGGACGGAAAAGCACCGAACCCGCCGGCCAGATTCTAGACATGCGTAACCTGCCCGAGGATCGCCGCGCGTTTTGCGCCGGTTGCGGCGGGAACGTTGCCGGGCTGGTGATGCCACGTCTGCCAGGCAAGCAAAGCGAATGCTGCTGCTTCCTTGGCTTCGACCGGCAAGCCGAAGTCGTCGCTCGCAGCAAACTTCCAGCCGAGCGGGCCGATACTCGAGCTTAGCCGCGATCCCAGCATGGCCATCAGGGTGCGGTTGCGTGCACCGCCGCCAGAGACGATGAAGTCTACCGGCTGTTTCTTCATCCGCGGTCGCACAAACTGCGCGTAACTGCGCGTGATGGAGTCGGCAGTGAGCGCAGTGGCTGTTGCCAGGGCGTCTTCCGGCCTGGTGCTGTGGTGGCGGCACAGTGCAAGAAAGTTCGCGGCGTACTCGCAGCCGAACTGCTCGCGTCCGGCGGTACGTGGCGGCTTGAGCCGGAAATAAGAATTGCGCAGCGCGGCCTTGAGCACGGGCGCAATCACTGTGCCTGCTGCAGCGAAGGCGCCGTTGCGGTCGTAGGGCTTGCTGAAAAGCTGCTGCGCGAGCCAGTCGATAATCATGTTGCCGGGGCCAGTATCGAAGGCGAGCACCGCGTGCGGCAAAGCTCCTGCGGGAACGGCTGTGAGATTGGCAATGCCGCCTATATTTTGCAGCACGCGCCCGCGGCGCTCGTCGGCAAAGAGCACGTAATCGAGCAGCGGGACGAGCGGCGCGCCCTGCCCGCCGGCAAGCATGTCAGCAGGGCGAAAGTTCGAAA